>NZ_KB850129.1:0-52539 GCF_000369665.1 Acinetobacter sp. CIP 51.11 | reverse complement strand
TCAAGTCATGACAGCTGACACAATAGAGCAATGGGTGGAGAAAGTATCAAACCAATTCGGAAAAGAATACATGTTTACTTTTTAATGACAACTTACATTAATATTTATGAACATATTTGATAATCGTAAATATAGACAAAATTAATATGCTTAGTGCCATTTAACATAATGGCGATTATACGAAAGGCCCTTGTTAGAACCCATTTAAAGTGTCTATATTCTCACCAATAAAAATGTCTGGTTTATGATGGTTTTTATCACCATGGACTGGATATAAAATATGGATGCTGATCACTATGTCTGATAAAGAAATTCAACGTCTTGCAGTTCTGCAAGACGTTAGAGATCATCGTATTACCCAGGTCCGTGCTGCTGAAATCCTGAATCTTTCCACCCGTCAAATTACCCGGTTATTGCAGAAGCTCAATCAAGATGGTGTCTCAGGTATGGCACATGCCAGTCGTGGTCAACCGGGTCATCGTCGCCATGACGTCCTGTTAAAATCAGAATGTCTTTCCATTATTTCTGAATATTTTCTTGGCTTTGGTCCTACATTGGCTCATGAGAAGCTCAGCAGCATGTTTGGGCTGCATATTGCTGTGGAAACGGTTCGTCGCTGGATGACTGCAAATGACCTCTGGATTCCTCGATCCAAGCGCCTGAAACGTCCATATCAGCCTCGATACAACCGTGATTGCTTCGGTGAGCTGATCCAGATCGATGGCTCATATCATGACTGGTTTGAAGGCCGAGCTTCCAAATGCTGCTTGCTGGTTTATATCGATGACGCCACTGGAAAGCTGTTGCATCTGCGCTTTTGTGAGGCTGAAACGACCTTTGATTATATGCTTTCAACCCGAGCCTACATTGAGCAATACGGCAAGCCTTTAGCGTTTTATAGCGATAAACACTCGGTATTCCGAGTGAATCAGAAATCGAGCCAAGATAGCCAGATCACGCAATTTGGGCGGATTCTGAATGAGTTAAATATTGATATTATCTTCGCCAACTCACCCCAGGCCAAAGGCCGTGTGGAACGTGCCAATAGAACACTCCAGGATCGCCTGATCAAGGAAATGCGCCTAGAAGGTATCTGTTCAATTGCCGAGGCAAATGCCTGGCTGCCCTGCTTTATTGAGCATTTCAATCAGAAGTTTTCCAAGTGTGCGCGAAACTCAAAGAATTTACATCGGCCCTTAACCGAATCTGATCTTGAACTGGATGATATTTTTACCTGGCAGGAACCGCGTAAGGTCACCAAGAATCTGACCCTGACCTATGACAAATGTATTTATCTGCTTGAACCGATAGAGCTGAATGATAAGCTTGTTGGGCAATATATTTCATTTCTGGAGTACCCGGATGGGACTGTGGCCCTCATGCACGAGGGACGAAAGCTCAACTACAGCATTTTCAATAAATTGGCTGGGCTACAGCAGAATGAGATCGTTGAGAATAAACGGTTAGGTACAGTTCTGGCACATATTCAGCAACAGCATGAAGAGTTGGAAAAACAGAATAAACGTTCCCGTCTCAAGAAAAGTATGCCGAGTCGTAAAGCTCAGAAAGCTGTTATTGAACAAAGAAAGTTAAATCCTGTGCTTGACTCTTGTGGTTAAAAACAGGACATTTTAAATGGTTTATCGCATAGACATTTTAATTGGTGAATAACACAGTGTTGTAAGTCCAAAATAGAAATATCCGCTTTCAGACTCTGGCATTGATTATGCCACCTAACATTAAAAGTGACATTGGCCATACGTTTTTAGCCAAATTATGCGTTGCCCAGATCCTCAGTATTAATCGGTAGAAAGTGTGCGTGATCTAGACTGCTCAAGCATAGATATTTGAGTACTTTCCGCCTGCAAAACTGGGTTAAGACGATTACTTTTCAATTTGATTTGCAAGCGCAGTTCATTATTGGAGTCCGTATTACGCTTAGCATATGGTGCATAAATTTACGTGCTTCATCGAGCAATTCGGTTGTATACATATCGAGATTCCTGAGATCATGACTGGTCAGCCGTGTAGAATCAGCTGAAGCAAGACCTCTAATAAATTATTGTTATTGTTTATTTTTTAATTTAATTATTTTTATTCAATTTATAAAATCGTTCTAATCATTATTTTTATTTTCAAACGCTGTGATGAGCTAGTTTAAGCATCTGGGAGATGCGCTGATCGGCTTCATCCGATTCTGTCTTTCCCCAATCAATTGAGGAAAGACATCATTCAGTTTTAAGCACTACGCTTCAAACCTTCGAGCCGTAGTGAGTCAGTCATATTTAACAATAGTTGTTCGGTTTTTGTCCAGCCCAGACATCCATCAGTTACAGACTGACCATAAGTCATTTGCTCAGAAATTTTCTGGTTGCCGTCAACAAGATGACTTTCTAGCATTACGCCACGAACATTGGTCTGTAAGCGTTCTGCCACGGTCTGCTCCAATACTTCAGGCTGCAGCATCGGATTTTTTGAGCTATTGCCATGACTACAGTCAATCACCAATGCCGGTAAGTCGATCTGATGTTTGGCCCGGATTTTCTCAATTTCTGACAATTGGTAATTTGGTCCGCTATTCGAGCCACGTAAAATCAAATGTGCTTTAGGATTACCTTGCGAGTGTAAAATGCATGGTAAACCAGACTGGCTCATCCCCAGGAATTGATGAGGATGAGAGGCAGACTGAATGGCATCTAATGCAATCTGGATCGAACCGTCAGTACCATTTTTGAAACCGATGCTGTACGGCATATGGCTGGAAATTTCGCGATGAATTTGCGATTCGCTGGTACGTGCGCCAATCGCACCCCAAGCTAATAAGTCATCGAAATAAGCAGTTGCCATCGGGCTAAGAATTTCAGAGGCAATGGGCAGACCCATTTCAATGATTTTTAGGTATAAGTCACGAGATTTTTCCAAGCCCAATTGCATATTGGATGAACCATCCAGATTTGGATCGTAAAGGAAACCTTTCCAGCCTACGGTAGTCCGCGGTTTTTCGATATAAGCACGCATCACCAGGAAAATCTGATCAGATAGCTGTGACTGAAGCTGTTTTAATTTTTCTGCATAGTCTAGCGCCGAAGCTTCATCATGAATGGAACATGGGCCGGTGACCACCATCAAATGATGATCCTTGCCTTCTAATATATTTTGAATGATTTGACGATGTTCAGCGACTTGGCTGGCCAATTGCGGAGACAGTGGCAATTGCTGCTTAAGCTGCTGAGGTAAAATTAAAATGCTTTCAGCATGATGTTGTTGTGATGTATTTGGGGTATTCATGACTTTAATCCTGGGACTGGCAATCAGTCCAAACTTTTATTTGAGCGTTATGGGTCTAATCGAAAGTGTTGTGAGTGTCATTAGCTGACTAAAATAAGACCAATAAAAGTTGTTAAAGTATGAATAGTTAAAGTTTGTCATGGCTGTCTCCAAAATATTTTAAAAAATGAAAGGCATAAAAAAACCTGATCAGGGTTGCCGATCAGGTATAAACTGGTGGGCAACCTTTTCATTGCCCAAACGCATTCAGGCAATTAGCTAAACTGCCAGAAATAAAAATATGCGTTTGAAATGATAGGTTGCTTTAACATGTTATGTCTTTCATAAAATGTGATTCTGAAATTAAAATACGCGCTCTGTGATCATTTGACAAGCATTAAATATAAAAAAATATTTATTAACTTTTCTACTTTTATTTATCGATCAATCAAACCGTGATATGTATCACTAAAATTAGTAAAACCCACAAACCTATTGCGGGTTTTACCAAAGAAACTTCAGTTTAATCCAAAGATTAAAAATTAACGTGAAACACGATTCCAGGCATCACGCACTGCAAATTTAGCCTGTTCCCAGTTTAAACGTGATTCGCCTTTTATTTGTTCCCATTTCAGTCTCAAATCAGGTTCTACGTCTTCAAAACGGGTATGGGCATCATAGCTGCCACGGTTTTCATAACCGACTCGATAGGCCGTATCATAATCACGGTCATAATCCAGATCGCTATAGGTAGTACGGGCATCTGAATAGTATGGCGTATTGATCGAATTATCACGCCAGTAAGCCTGTTCTTCAGTTGGATTTATAGCTTCGCCTACACCTTTACCTGCCAGACCGCCAACGACCGCACCAACAACACCACCGACAGCGACACCCACCGGACCGCCTGCAGCACCAATAGCTGCACCTGCTGCTGCGCCACCTGCAGCACCGACACCTGTACCTACAGGATGTGCGCCAGGTTCACCAGTAATTGGATCAGCATTTAAATCATCGCGGACATCTTTAGGCGCATTCTTAATTACATCACGATCAAAATTATCATTCGACATAGAGCTTATCCTTATTCTTTAAAATGGTTTTATCACGTATTTTCATACGTCCTATTTAATATAAGCATCTGGCATGTAATGACATTAGCAGGCGTGTGTTGTTTCAGTGACTCTCTGTGAGGCTTTCATGCACTAATGTATCCTGAATCAAGTGAAAGCCGCATAAAAAAGCTTAGTCAAAATGAATGACCGTACGGATTGATTTACCTTCATGCATCAGGTCAAAAGCTTCATTGATCTGATCTAATGGCATGGTATGTGTCACAAAAGGCTCAAGTTGAATTTCACCTTTCATGGATTGCTCTACCATTCCCGGCAATTGTGAACGACCTTTTACCCCACCAAACGCTGTACCCATCCATTTACGACCTGTGACTAACTGGAATGGACGGGTTGAAATTTCTTTACCTGCCCCAGCTACTCCAATAATCACTGATTGACCCCAGCCACGGTGCGCACATTCTAGTGCTGAACGCATCACATCTACATTACCGATACATTCGAATGAATGATCTACACCCCAACCGGTCATTTCAACAATCACTTGCTGGATCGGCTGATCATAGTCTTTTGGATTCAGGAAATCTGTCGCACCAAACTGTTTCGCCAGTTCAAACTTATCCGGATTGGTATCAATCACAATGATGCGTCCAGCTTTAGCCTGACGTGCGCCTTGTACCACAGCAAGACCAATACCACCTAAACCAAATACCGCAACACTGTCACCTTCCTGAACTTTCGCCGTATTATGCACCGCACCAATACCGGTAGTCACACCACAGCCCAGCAGGCAAACATGCTCATGGTTGGCTTCAGGATTAATTTTTGCCAGAGACACTTCAGCAACCACAGTATATTCAGAAAAAGTTGAACAACCCATATAGTGATAGATCGGCTCGCCATTATAAGAGAAACGGGTTGTACCATCTGGCATGACACCTTTACCTTGGGTCGCACGCACAGCAACACACAGGTTGGTCTTACCTGACTTACAGAACAAGCATTCGCCGCACTCAGCAGTATAAAGCGGAATCACGTGATCGCCCGGTTTCAGGCTGATAACACCTTCACCTACTTCAACGACCACACCCGCACCTTCATGACCCAAGATCGCAGGAAATACACCTTCAGGATCTTCACCAGACAAGGTAAATGCATCGGTATGACACACGCCTGTATGGCTAATTTTTACCAGTACTTCACCTGCTTTTGGTGGAGCAACATCCACTTCTACAATTTCTAATGGCTGGCCTGGACCAAACGCAACTGCTGCACGTGATTTCATGTAAAACTGTCCTTTTTTTGATGATTTACAGATGACTAACAGTAACCTCTTTCTATTCGGAGATTCAACTATTAACATCACTAGATAAGGAATAAAAGATCCTATAATTAATGGAACATCAATGACTAAACCTTCGCCCTTTGTATGTTTGAGCATTTTTACTTTTAGCATCATGCTTTCTGGCTGTGAACTGGCTCCCAACACTGCTGAAGAAGCGAAAATTACGCCGGTTCGACCTGCGCACTGGATCGACAATCAACTTTCAAAACAGCAAATTAATAGCGGTAAAACGGCTTTCTTGCCGCTCTATGATGGCTTTATGAGTATGGCAGCACGTCTGCACCTGATTAACAAAGCTAAATATCATCTGGATCTACAATATTACATTTGGAAGGATGATTATATTGGCAATATGATCTTGTCCCAATTACTTAAAGCCGCCGATCGCGGTGTCAAAGTACGGGTTCAGATTGACGATCAAAATGGTACCCAGCTTGATGACAAGCTTCTTGCTCTAAGCCAACATCCAAATTTTGAAGTTCGGATTTTTAATCCCTATAAATTTCGTCATTTACGTGCGCTGGATTATGGCTTCCGGATGAAAAAGGTCAATCATCGCATGCACAATAAATTGATCATTGCGGATGGCACTGCAGCCGTGACCGGCGGCCGCAATATCAGTAGTGAATATTTTGATGCCAGTGAAGATTTTCAGTTCACCGATGTGGATATATTCTTCGCAGGGCAAAGCGTAACAGATGCCAATCAGACCTTTATTAACTTCTGGAATGATGATCTGAGTTATGACGTTCGACAGATCTTGAATGATGCCGGCCATCCTGAAATGCTTAAAAGGCTCAGAACTGAATTTGAACGAGAAGATGTTGACGAAACTGAACTCAAACGCCGGGTGGGCATTGCCGAGAAACAAGTCGAACAACACTTAAAAAAACAACCCATTCACTGGGCGCCGGCTTATTTTGTTGCGGATAGTCCCGCAAAAGCACGCCCCCATGCCAAAAATGGCGATTATATTTATACCCATATGCTCGAACTGATGGGTGAGCCAAAAAAACATCTGGAACTGGTGTCCTCGTACTTTATTCCCACGCAAAAAGGGGCCGACTATTTAACCCGCCGTGCGCAACAAGGTGTGAAAATCAGAATCCTGACCAACTCTTTTCAGGCCAATGATGTGGCTGCGGTGCATGCCTATTATCAGCAATATCGTCAGCAATTATTGAAAAGTGGCATCGAACTCTGGGAATTTAAACCCTACATTGTCCGTCCGGAACGGACCTGGTATGAAATTATGACTGGAGACATCATCCCGGCTAAAAACAAAAATAGCTCCAGTTTGCATGCCAAATTTTTTGATCTGGATGGCATGGTGTTTGTCGGTTCATTTAATTTTGATCCGCGTTCAGCCTATCTGAATACCGAAGTCGGTCTGGTCATTGAATCGGAAGATTTTCAGAAGGAAATCACCAGTGCGATGGATCAGTACTTACCACGCGTGGCTTATCAACTTAAACTGAACGAAAAAAATGAAATGATTTGGCTGGAACATCAAAAAGATGGCCGTAGTATTCAGCATTTACATGATCCGGAAACTACAAAATTCCAGCGTTTTATGATGAATCTGGTGACGAAATTTCCCGGTGAATGGTTAATGTAATGACATTAGAATGACCTCACAATTACGACGACATGAAAAGCCTGTATTTTGAGAATGACCGCTTAAATTAACTTAGTCCAATCATCGTTTAAAGGGTTTTACAGTCTATTGCGCTTACTTTAGAATTACATTTTTCTCGTATTTTGCGATTGTTCGCCCTCCACTCCCATGCAATTTTTTGATCTAAGCCGTCAGTTTAAGTTCAGTGATATTCTGACGCCTGTAAAAACCCTCCATGATTTATCCCAGCAAGAATGGTATTTCGCCAAAATTCGGGTGGAACATGACTGTCTGTCCGACTCCGATACGGTCGAGGGACAGGTGGTTTTGAAATCCAGTGAAAATATTCAGCTCGAACTGGAATGGCTGATTCAGGATAGCGGTTATGAATTACAGGTTTTATTTAAAGGTGTAGAAACCGAAGCCACTGATGAGACCGGAATTATGTTGAAAGGTGCACAACTGGTCGATGAACAGTAGCAAGTACTCTCTACCCAAGCGTTGAGCTTATGGATTGATGGTACTCTTTTGCCGATGTTGCCTGAGATCCGTCATGAAATTAAAGCACGTTTAAATTTGTGGGATTATGTCGAATACGATGGCTAATCGCCGCATTTTGCATTTTTTAAAGAGCCTATGGGGCTCTTTTTTATAATCTGAATGACGTTTTAGATTGATCAAACTGCCGTAGTTTTAGTTTTTTCAGGCAATGCCAAGCTAAATAAGTTGTTATAAAATTTATAAAAAATAAAAAGAGAATCACGACATGATTTCTGAGAGTGAATGGCAACAGATTCGCCAAGTGGTCGCTGATGCACAACGGGCTGCCATGCATTGCTCTATTGCAACGGTCAACTCTAAAGGTTTGCCTAGCATTACTCCGATCGGAACTATATTTCTCAACAAAAAGACCAGTACGGGTTTCTTTTTTGATACTTATTCCACTACTTTTTCTGAAAATTTACAGCATCAGCCGATGGCCTGCATACAGGCTGTGAACAGTAGCAAACTGTTTTGGTTTCATTCGTTGCTTAAAGGTAAATTTAAGCGTTATCCAGGAGTACGCTTATATGCAGAAATTGGGCCTTTACGTCCGGCCTCACCTGAGGAAATACAGCAGGTGGAGTCGCGTATTCGAGCTTTAAAATGGACCAAAGGTAGCCAGTTAATCTGGTCCAGCTTTCATCATGTCCGGGAGATTAAAATTAATAGCCATCGCTGGGTTGAATATCCAAATATGAATAAATAAAGCCAATAACTTACAAATAGTAAGTTTATGTCTTGTCTGTAGCCTAAAACCTCTTTAACCATTTTATCTGATTATTGGATTAAATATTAAACTAGACCCACATGTTCAAACATCAATCGGTAACTTTCGGCTTTTTTCTCTAGAGAAACCGGATATGCTCGAGAAGATGAAGGCATGCGATATAAATACAGATCACGTCCGACAAAATGGGCCTGACTTGGCTGGCCAATACTCGGCTTTAAAGTCCCTTCAGGCATGGACAGCATCATGGTGTCTGTGGCCTTGTCGCCTGTGGTCATAATATGATTGCACTGCGGCATTTGGCTGAGCAGTTGCTCAATATTGGTGGGTACTACTATTTCCAAAAATTTGTCTGAAGCATTGCCTTTTAAACGCCGGATCTGATAGCCACTATCAAAAATCGCAATTCCCCTTTCAGTTAAAAAATCCCGGATTAATTGTTCTTGAAATTTTTTATTAGGTAAGTCCAAAAAGTAATCTTTATTTTCAAAGAAAATCAGTCCAAAAATCCGCCACATATCATTTTGATAGTTTGGATAATAAAAGTTCATTTTCCAGCGTGTGGCAGGTGGCGGAAAACTACCCAACATCAGTAATTTGGCATTGGGCGGTAAAAATGGCGGTAGCGGATGCGTTTCAATATCAGACATAGAATTAACTAAATTGAGAGATTTCAACTATTTTAGAAGGTCTTCCGAATCTTGCCAGCTACTTCTTGTCCCCAAAGTGTATAAACTTCCTTACTCGGATGAAAACCATCTGCAGCCATTTGTAAATTCATGGCACGATACTTCTCAATATCGTATTCAATCCATTGCATATTCACTTGCTGATTCACAAAATTTTCTAGTTGCTGGTTCATCTGTTTAGCATACTGGCCAAATAGCCAGGCTAAAGGATTCGGTAGCGCCGGAAACATATTCATTGGCGGCACACCGGCAGCAATGATCAGTTTCGGACTAAATTTTTGCTGAATTTTACTATAAAGCTGTTCCTGTTTCTGAATCCAAACCTCGACAGGTATCAGTTTGGTCACATCATTGACGCCAACCGACGTGACGATTACATCATAGTGCTGGACTCCTATTTGGTCCAAAGCATGAATTACTTTTGAGCTGGTATCGCCTGTTTTGGCCTGTAATTTCCAGTCAATTTCAAAGTCATCTTTCAGTTCATGCAGAATTGCACCCAGTAATGCGTCATCCTGATGTTCTACTCCTACACCTGCTGCTGCCGAATCCCCTAAAATCAGCAGAGACAGTTTGTTGCCGGTTCCGGTTTGACCTTCACGTGCACCTTCAGGTTCCGGCAGTCTTAGGGTATTTTTCTTGACACGATTACCCTGAATGACAAGTGAACCGTACCGGGTTTGTCGGAGACTCAATATTCTGAGAGACTATTCCGATGAAAAAACCAACCTATACCCCCGAAATTAGAGAAAGAGCGGTTCAATTACTAATTGAATCTGAAAAAGATTATCCTTCTACTTGGGCTGCAATCACAGCAATTGCGCCTAAGATTGGTTGTACTCCTGAAACACTTCGTGCCTGGCATCAAAAGCATTTAGATCAGCAAAATCCTATTAAAGTACAACAGATATCTGATCAAGAAAAAATGAAGCAAATGGAACGTGAAATTAAAGAATTAAAGCGTGCCAATGAAATTCTACGTAAAGCAGCCGCTTTTTTCGCCCAGGCGGAGCTCGACCGCCCACACAAATAATGGTGGATTTCATCCATAACAATAAAGACTTATATGGTGTTGATGCGATTTGTAGGATTTTACCGATCGCAGCTTCAACCTATTACCGAACTTTAGATCTCGCTGACAATCCAGAACATCGAGCGAAACGAGATCTACATGATGAGCATCATGCTGAACAAATTAAACGAATTTGGAAGGAAAGTTTAGGTCGATATGGTGTACGTAAAGTTTGGCAAAAATTGAAACGTGAAGGCTATGTTATTGCACGTTGTACAGTTGCTCGATTGATGCAGAAGCTAGATATACAAGGTGTTTGGCGTGGTAAGAACAAACAAACTACCCGCAACCGAGATGATCAAAAACGAGCAGATGATTTAGTGAAACGTAATTTTAGTGCTGATCGACCTGACCAATTATGGGTCAGTGACTTTACGTATATTCAAACTCATTCAGGCTGGGTCTATACCGCCTTTATTATTGATGTGTTCTCACGAGCAATTGTTGGATGGAAAGTATCTACACGGATGAATACAGATATGGTGCTCGATGCACTTGAGCAAGCATTGCACGATCGAGGCATGCCAAAGAATGTGATTCATCATTCCGACAGGGGTGTGCAATATCTTTCGATTCGCTATACCAATCGTTTAGAAGCAGCAAATTTACGAGCATCAGTCGGTACAACTGGTGATTCATACGATAATGCTTTGGCTGAAACGGTGAATGGCTTATACAAAACAGAGGTGATTGAATATTTAAAAGCAGATTGGCAAGGTTTAGCAGATGTACAACTTGCGACACTAAACTGGGTAGATTGGTTCAATAAAAAGCGTGTACACAGTGCACTGGGTTATGTGTCGCCTTTTGAGTTTGAAGCAATGTACTATGATAAGATTAACCCGTTAGGTCAGGTGGCTTAACTTAAATAAAAAAGTCTCCGACAAACCCGGTACGGTTCAAAGTGCAGGAATCAAGGCAATGGTGGCGGCTTTCAGCAACATAGCGGGCTAATTTATATAGGGATATACTTAATTTTACCTGAGTTTATTCTTTTGAACTATTTCCTCAACAGTCATTTTAAATGAATGTTCACCTAAATTTAACTAAGATAGGATTCTTGCAAAATACAGGCTTATACATCTTGCCATTGGGTAAAACATCAAGGATAAATATAAAAAAATCCCGCTTAAAAACGGGATTTCTTATGGAAATTAAAGCTTAGATTTTATAGTCATTCCAGCGATTCATACGCTTAAAAGTTCCCACATCATTAAAACGCACGCCCACTTCTTTCATTACTTTATGCGCCGTTTTGGACGTCAGTTGACGGATATAAAATGGCTCTTTGACCACAAAATGATGAATCGCATGGGTCGAACCAAAATTACAGCAGAATAACTGGAACGGAACCATCCACCATGGATTGAGCACTTGGGTTTGTTTGATCACATCACGTGGATCAATATCGCCATAGTAATGCATATTTGAGCTGACAAACTGCAAGCTAAAAGAACGGATAAAGTTCGGAATCACCCAGATGACTGCCAGCAGATTTACGATTGGCATAGCATCGACAATGCCTTGCGACCAGAGCATCTCATAACCGAATAGCGGTGCAACTGCATTTAAACCATGAAAGACCACAAACAGGTAGCACAATCCATAGTAAATAATGCTGAGAGGTAAAAAGCCAAATAACTGAGAAATCATGGCAATTTTATGTTCTTTTTCAGGCTGTTTTTCCAGAAAAAGATGAATCATTTTAAACATCTGAAATGGACGCAGATACACTGACATCAACTGGTCACTAATCACCAGAATTCGGCGAATGCCCCAAGGCATACCATTACTGATGCCACGTTCTTCCAGGTCATGTTCAGTGCCTGAATATTTATGATGATGCAAATGTAAACGACGACGTGCCCACGGACTAATGGTGTTTGGACGTGCCAACCAGACCAGTGCCAGCATCAGATGATGTGCCCAAGGTGTTTTTTTGAAATACATATAATGAATCAGGTCATGTTCCAATTCATGGGTCAATGATGCAAAAATCGCAATCAAGGGAATGGTAAACCATACTGAGAGATAACCTGTTCCATATGCTACCGCGCATGCAATCATGCCTGCCCAGGCGAAGCCTAAAATACTCGCACCGATAAAGTTCTGATGTTTGAGTATGGGATAACGAGCACGCACCTCTTCCCCGGCCTGGGTAACGATACTTCTGACCTTGGAGATTCGCTGCTGGTCAGTCATATCCGCAGATGTAGACATATGGACAACCTTTAATTTCTGAACGGTTGTACATTAAAGGAAATTCTAAAAAAGAGAAGTTATCTTTCCACTTTTAGAGTGAGTATGTCTAAGTTTTGGACAGTTTGGAAAAGTTCTTAAAATTGGCGAAAATTAGGAAAAGTAAAAGATGGTCTTTCTCATGAAACGAAAATTTAAAAGTAATTGATTTAATTGCAAATTCATCAATAAAATAAAAATATAATTTTTGATAATTTAAAACTTTATTTTAATAATCAATATATTAGGATTTATAAGATTTCGCTTTTTTGTAAATTCAAGCTATACATTTTTTAGAAAAAAATACTGATTCAGAAATTTTTCTCAGTTTGTCATAAAAAATAAAAAGAGAAGCGCTCTAGCTTCTCTTTTTATAGATCTAAGAGCGCTTTTAACCTAACTTGTTCACCAGTTTAAGTGGTAATACTTTCATGGCTAGACCGAGTGGCAACCAAGGCCATTTCGGCACATAAGCCTTAACTGGTGCTTTTTCAATTTCTGCTGCCAATAAACGCGAACCAGTTTTTTCATCTACTTCAAAAGGTAGCTTTTTTGCCCCTTCATTAATTTCAGTACGAATATATCCTGGGAAAATGGTGGTCACTTTTATTGGCGTATCGATCAATTCAGCTCGAATGCCTTCCGCTAAATGAGCCACGCCGGCCTTACTTGCACCATAAGCTGTTAAATGTTTTGGCATACCGCGCATTGCACTCATAGATGAAATCATCACCAGATGGCCAGAGTTTTGTGCACGGAAGATTTCAACTGCAGCTTCACATTGTGCTAATGCCGAAATAAAGTTGGTTTCAACCGTGGCTTTATTGATAGCAAAATTACCTTTACCAATCCGGCGGCCCTCACCGACACCAGCATTCACAATAACTCGGTCAATGGTGCCAAAGTCTTCTTTAAAAGCACGAAACACTTCAAACACTTGATCGTAATCGGTGACATCTAGTGTTTTGGCAATGACTTTGATGCCATATTGGCTTTCCAGTTCCTGCTTTAAGATTTCCAGACGCTCCAAACGACGTGCACAAATCGCCAGGTTATAGCCTTTTTTCGCAAATTCACGTGCCATACCGGCGCCGATCCCTGAACTTGCACCGGTAATTAAAATTGTTTTAGCCATGTATTTACCCTATTCCTTTATTTTTCTAGCGTATTAGGTTTTCAATCTCATTTTAAATCCAGGTCAATAAGTCTGGACGCTGTGCTTTAATAAAATGATGTTCATTTAAACTGAGTAGTTGCGGTTCATTACCCACCAGACGTAGTGTCGTGATACTGGTATTGGTAATCGCCCAGTTCAGAGCAAAGGTTTTCTCCGGACTAAGGCCCAAAATTTTGCCTACAGCCACAGAAATCACCCCACCTGAGGTATAAACTACTGCATAGCGTGGTCGGCTTTTGGACAACTGGTCACACAGATTTTCTAAGCCGCTTTCCACGCGTGCTTTGAAACTTGGCCAAGATTCATCATATTCATGGTGATAATCATCGCCAGTCCAGCGTGCAATTGCACCGCTAAAAATCTTGCTCAGATAATCCCGTGGATTTTCATGTTCTGATACATCCTGTTTCAGCAATTCAGGCTGATTAAAGCGCGGCTCATAACGGGCGAATACCTGCTGATGATTAAATTCATTCCAGGCACTATCGGTCAGAATCTCACTTTCCGGAAAACATTTGTCCAGTGATAATTGCGCTGTCTGTTGATGGCGTTGCATGGAACCAGCCACCACATAAGGCGCTTCTTTCAGGATTTCTTCAAAATATCGACCCAAAAGCTTTGCCTGTAACTCTCCGTTGGGCGAAAGTTGATCGTAACTTTCTGCGCCAAAAGAGGCCTGGCCATGCCGGATCAAGTAAATGGTAGTCATTTTGGCATTATCTCTTTAAATTTAAGCACATACTTTTGTGCAATCTCATTGGCTTCCAGTTTTTGCTTGCCAATCAGTTTTAAGGCACGAATATGCAAGGCATGAATCACCACCCAGAAATCCTTGAATGCTGGATTATTAGTCTGTTTATGGTAATAACGATAATAGATCTGCTGGGCAATGACCGCGAGACGGAATACACCAAACACCTCATAAAATGTCCAGTTCTCAGGCTGCAAACCGGTTTTTCCCAAATAGTAATCCACCACTTCTTTACGGGTGAACATGCCTTTTAGATTGGTCGGCTGACGACGTGTTGCTTTAAAAATGGCATTATCAGTATCTTCCACCCAATAAGCCAAGGCAGAACCTAGGTCCATCAGCGGATCGCCGAGGGTTGCCATTTCCCAATCCAGTACACCAATCACTTCCGTTGGATTTTCTGGATTCAAGATGACATTATCAAAACGCCAGTCATTATGAATGACACAGGTTTTAGAATCTGAAGGAATATTATCTTTAAGCCAGTTGCGTACATATTTAAAGGATGGAACATTAAGCGTTTTGGCCTTTTCATAACGGCCATCCCAGCCTTCTACTTGGCGGCGACAATAGCCTTCACCCTTACCGAGATTTTCAAGTTCAGTCCCTTGATAAGGCACCTGATGCAGTTCGATCAGTTTATCAATCACATTGATACATAAAATCCGGATATCGGATTCAGTAAGCTGCAGCTCAGGTGGTATTTTGGCGCGAGGGATAATTCCTTCCAGACGTTTCATGACATAGAAATCACAGCCAATCACTGATTCATCCTGACAAAGCGCCACCATTTCAGGCACCACCGGATAATGTTCAGACAAGGCTTTTTGTACATGATATTCACGTGCCATATCATGGGCTGATTTGGCTTTGGTACCTTGCGGCGGACGACGTAAAATTAGATCGGCATTGGTATACTGTAAACGGTAGGTCCAGTTTGAAGCTCCGCCTGAATATTGGGTCACTTGCACAGGGCCTTCAACATTCACATTTTGCTGAATTAGCCAATTGGTGATGGCTTGTCCATCCAGTTCTTCACCTGCACGAACTGCTCCACCTACATCAATAACCGCCATAATTTTTCCTTAAAATTTTTTAATACGTTGCAATCTTCTATTTAAGCCAGTTTATTTTTTGTGGCGTGTACTGTAGCCACGTTTTGCCAGTTCCAGTTTGGCAATCATGCCCTTATGCACTTCATCCGGGCCATCAGCCAAACGTAAGGCACGTGCCTGGGCAAAGAATCCGGTCAGTGGCGTATCACGAGAGACACCGGCACCGCCGTGGATCTGGATTGCCATATCGACAACTTTTTCCAGCACACTTGGCGCAACGACTTTAATTGCAGAAATTTCAGTCAGTGCCGCCATATTCCCTAAAGTATCCATTTTATAGGCGGCATACAAGGTCAAAAGGCGTGCCTGATCAATTGCAACCCGGGCTTCCGCGACACGTTCCAGATTGCCACCGAGTTTTAAAATCTCTTTGCCAAATGCGCTACGGCTCATACCACGGTCAATCATCAACTCTAAGGATTTTTCCGCAGCGCCAATACAGCGCATGCAATGATGAATACGGCCTGGTCCTAAACGACCTTGAGCAATTTCAAAACCCTGACCGGCGCCACCAATAAAATTCGCTACCGGAACGCGGACATTTTCAAAACTGACTTCGCCGTGGCCATGTGGTGCATCGTAGTCACCAAATACAGGTAGCATGCGTTCGATTTTAACGCCGGCAGTATCCACAGGAACTAAAACCATCGAATGCTGATGATGACGGTCTTTTGTTTCATCTGGAGTATGCGCCATAAAAATAATGATTTTGGCGTTAGGATCGCCCAGACCTGATGACCACCATTTACGGCCATTCAAAACAATCTCATTACCTTCCACCATCGCCGTTGCCTGCATATTGGTGGCATCACTGGATGCAACTGCAGGTTCAGTCATACAAAAGACTGAACGGATTTTTCCTTCTAAAAGTGGCATCAGCCATTCTTGTTTTTGTTCTTCAGAACCATAACGCCACAATACTTCCATATTGCCGCTATCTGGCGCATTACAGTTAAATACGACTGGTGCAATCAGGCTACGACCTGAAAGTTCGGCAATATGTGCATATTCCTGAACTGATAAACCTTGGCCACGTTCAGGACAAGGGAGAAACATATTCCAGAGGCCAGCTGCCTTGGCTTTGGCTTTTAAGCTTTCCAGTTCTGCTGGCCATTGCCATTTGGTCCAGTCACCGCCTTGATTCAACTCATGAACCTGCTGCCAGAAATCAGCTTCAACTGGTTCAATTTCCTCAGCAATAAATTTTTTGGTTCTATTTAAATAATCTTGTGCACGTGCTGAAAGCTCAAACATCTCTTTTATCCCTCTAAATATTCTAATTCATACGCTTTACAACACCTTACCCCAAAACCTATTATGAATAAAATGATTTTAACCCATACAATATTATGCATAATATTCATTCCAAAACAGTCATGGACCTGCGAAATTTTCATCGTATCGACATTAACCTTTATCCGCTTTTTATGGCAATTTATGAGCAGAATAGTATTTCTAAAGCTGCACAGATTTTATCAGTTAGCCAGTCTGCTGCCAGTCATGCTCTGCAACGTTTAAGACAGCATTTACAAGATGATTTATTTGTACGTACTGGTAGCAAAATGCAGCCTACGCCGTTTGCGGAACAGATCTATCCTGAGCTGAAGAATGCACTTTTTTCGATTCAAAATATTTCAATACAGCATCAGCAGTTCAGACCAGAAATGATTCAGAGTTTGAAAATTGCCGTTCATGATGAAATTGAGCCAATGATCTTTCCCAGACTCGTTCAGCACTTTCAGCAACTCAATCTGGAAATTCAACTTAGCAGCATGAAGCTGGACCGTAAAAATATAGCAGCAGACCTCGCCTCTCAACAGATTGATTTTGTCATAGATCTGGAACAAAACATTGCTGAAAAAATCCAGTTTGAACGCCTGGTGCAAGATGAATTTGTAGTGTGTACACAATTAACAGAAATGAATGAGCAGATTTATCTTGCCTCGCCTCATATTGGCGTGTCATCACGCCGTACTGGTGTTTTGGTTGAAGATATTTATTTAAGTCGGAAACAATATTCACGACAGATTTTTTTACGCTGTCAGCATTACTCAACTGCTCTGCAAATTCTGGAGCAGCAAAAGACAGCCATGCTGACTATTCCTAAAAATGTATTGACGCATTTACAATTGGCTACCAGTCTAAATATTTTTGAAGTCCCTGTGGAACTGCCGAAAATTAATATGGGGATGTATTGGCATAAGGATTTGCAAGAGAATAAAAGACATCAATTTTTGAGAAGTGAAATTTATAAAATTTTTGCTTAGGCTATTTATAAAGGAATGCAAGTTTACTTAGGCTATTTTTATATAAGTTTAGATGGTTGCATCTTCATCTTTTCAGTAGAAAAATATACTTAGGCTATTTTAGCTGGTACAAAACTAAACACTGAGTGATTAGCTTTTAATCCGTAGATCTACTGGCTTTGCTCTAAAATGGCTCGACTTTTAGCTGTGATTTTACAGCTGGTTTTGCTGATTTGGATCTTGCCTTTGTTAAATCTCTCCATCACCTGGCAAATTGTGCTGGGCCTCGTACTGCTATGTTTTTCTTATTATCTGCTGCATAAGATTACAGTTTATTTAAAAGATGTTTTCCGCCCTTTTAAGAAAGGCAAAAAATACTGGTGCCGTGTAAAAGCCGTAAGTGATGGTGATACCCTCACCTGCTACCGTTTTAACATTCGTCGCTCTGAAACCAAATTACGCTTTGCCTTCGTTGATGCTCCTGAATCATCGCAAGCCTATGGTAAAGAATCGCAGCGTCTGGTCAAAAGCATGGTGAATAATAAAATGGTTCGGGTCAAGATTACCGATATTGACCGTTATGGCCGCTGTGTCGGTGTGGTCTACCGCTATCGCAAAAATATCAATGAAGAGATTGTCAAACGTGGTGCAGCGTGGGTCTATGAAGAATATATCAAAGATAAAAACCATTTACGCTATATGATGGAGCTGCAAAATAAAGCTAAGAAACAGAAAAAAGGCCTTTGGAAAGGCAGTCGCCCTGTACGTCCAAGTGTTTATCGTAAGCAGGTAAAATCGTAAATTTGATTTTGTCAAAGATGAATTGCAAATGATAAAAAGTGATCAGGACATTCAGATCACTTTTTTCATTTTTTAGTTTTACTAATTTAATAAGCCAAATGCACTAGAAAGCGGAATGCGCCGGCAATCAGGGCCAGCGTTAAAAATCCTGCCAGCCATAATCCTACAAACCATAATACCTGTTTGCCTTTCATGACCACTCCTTAATGATAGCCATCATCGCCGACCCTGACCTTATGCCGGAATACCCAATAGGACATACCGGTATAAATCACAATAATTGGAATCAGGATCAAGGCTCCAATCAAGGCAAATAGCTGGCTATTTTCATGCGCTGCTGCCTGCCAGATTGTTACGCTTGGCGGAATAATATATGGCCATAAACTTATCAAGAATCCGGTATAGGCAAGGAAAACCAGAACAAGCATATAGGTAAATGGGCCTAATTCACTGCGTCTTTTACAGGCACGTAAGGCCAGCCAGGTAAATAGCAGAACCAGAACTGGAACTGGCATAAAATAGGTAAATTGTGGCTGACTGAACCAGCGTTCGGCAATCTGTGGATGAGTCAACGGCGTATAAATACTGACAGCACCCAATATGATCAGCAAGGCAATAATCAGCTTAGGCATCAGTTTAAACATTCGATCCTGTAAGTCATCTCCAGTTTTATAGATCAGCCAGCCACATCCCAATGCCGCATAGAGCACCACCACACTGATTCCGGTGAAAATACTGAATGGAGTGAGCCAGTCCAGCCCCCCACCAACATAAACACCATTTCGAGTTTCAATGCCCTGAATATAAGCCCCTAAAATCATGCCTTGCAGGAAACTGGTGATTGCAGAACCACCGATAAAAGCTTTGTCCCACCAATGTTTGCTGCGGTTGGCCTTGAAGCGGAATTCAAAAGCCACGCCGCGGAAAATCAAGGCAATCACCATCAGAATAATTGGCATATACAGCGCCGAGAGTACGGTCGAGTAAGCGAGTGGGAAAGCTGCAAACAATCCTGCACCGCCCAATACCATCCAGGTTTCATTGCCATCCCAGACCGGAGCCACGGTATTCATCATGACATCACGTTCATCCTGATGCGGAAAGAAAGGAAACAAGATGCCGATGCCCAGATCGAAACCATCAAGAATAGTATAAATCAATACACCCAAACCAATAATCACAATCCAGATTAATGATAAATCAATCATTTTTTATCCTCCTGATCCGGTTGTTCAGGAACTTCTTCGATACGTTCGCGAATACTACTTAATGGTCGGCGTGAAGCCTGAACTACATCGCTATCTGATTCATGATCTGGTCGGGTATGAATAAAATCCGGGCCTTTGTGCATCAGGCGCAACATGTAGTAAATTCCGATACCAAATACCACACAGTAGACGACTACAAAAATAATTAGGGTCAGCCCCACCTGCTCAGCAGAAACCGGTGACAATGCATCCTTGGTACGCATGATGCCGTATACCACCCAAGGCTGACGGCCGACTTCTGTGGTAAACCATCCCGCCAGCATGGCAATAAATCCAGAAGGTCCCATAATCAAGGCGAATCGGTGCAATGCACGGGATTCATAAAAACGGCCTCGGGTACGTGCCCACGCTCCCCATAATGCCAGTAACAACATCAGCACGCCGAGTCCAACCATAATTCGGAAGCTCCAGAACACCACCAGTGAATTCGGCCGGTCTTCAGGTGCAAAGTCTTTAAGTCCCGTAACCTTGCCATCCATCGAGTGGGTTAAAATCAGGCTACCCAAGTTGGGAATTGCGACTGCATATTTGGTTTCTTCGGCTTCCATATCTGGAATACCAAAGAGGTATAAGGGCATGCCTTCATCATGATTGGTTTCCCAGTGTCCTTCCATAGCTGCAAGTTTTGCTGGCTGATGTTCAAGGGTATTAATACCGTGCATATCACCGACGATGACCTGTAAAGGTGCTAGTACTAGAAGCAGCCACATCGCCATGGAAAATGAGGTCTTGACCAGTGCATCACGACGGCCTTTGATCAGATGCCATGCGGCTGTAGCAGCGACCAGTAAGGCGGAAACCAGAAAGGCAGCCATGGCCATATGGGCCAGACGATAAGGGAAAGATGGGTTAAACACGATAGCAAGCCAATCTTGCGGCACAATCAGGCCATTTTCAATCGCAAAGCCTTGTGGGGTCTGCATCCAGCTATTGGACGATAGAATCCAGAACATGGAAATACAGGTTCCTATCGCAACCATCAAGGTTGAGAAAAAGTGCGCCTTTGGTCCTACTCGACCCCATCCAAAGAGCATGATGCCCAAGAATCCGGCTTCTAAAAAGAAGGCGGTGAGTACTTCATAAGCCAGCAAGGGCCCAGTCACACTTCCTGCCACCCGGGAAAATTCACTCCAGTTGGTTCCAAACTGGTAGCTCATGACCACACCAGAGACGACGCCCATCCCGAATGCCACAGCGAAAATTTTCACCCAAAATTTGAATAGATCCTGAAAAATCGGGTTTTGGGTTTTGAGCCAGCGCCATTCCAGAATGGCCAGAAAGCTGGCCAAGCCGATTGAAATAGCCGGAAAAATGATATGAAAAGATACAGTAAAGGCGAACTGTATTCGTGCTAACTCTAATGCAGTTAAACCCAGAGTCATAAGCTTCACCTATGCATTGTTATTTGGCATCTTTGCCCTTCAATTTTTAAGTCATGAATTTTTCTAGTGACATGGTTAGCTTAGGCGTGGCTGTTATAAAAAGTATGTAGTCTTTTGTTGATTATTTTTTAATCAGGTTAAACTATGTAACTCTTGCTGATAAAGAAAATATTACTCTGAATAATTTTTAAAACTCTCCTCTTGAGCTTTAGATAAAACAGGCGTAAATTAGGCCTAAATTTAGTTACCCAGGTTAACTAACCATATGTTTTCCGAATCTCCCCGACTTCGTACGCTGTTATTACGCTGCGCACGACTGATGAGCGATGAGATCAATACGATCTTGTTGTCATCTCAATTAAATTATTCCTTATGGCAGGTGTTATACGTCATCCAGTCAAAGCAACAATGCACGCTGGCAGATATTTCCAGTTATCTCAATGTATCCAAGCCCGGTATTACTAAGCGGATTCAGCAACTGGTTGAACTCGATCTGATTGCCCAACTCGAAACTGAAGACAAACGTCAAAAGCTGTTCAAGTTGAGTGAGCAAGGAATTGAGACCTTTGCGATGTGTTCCAAACAGATCGATGCATTTGAAGATCAGTTGCTTGAGCACATTGAATCAGATGATCTTGAAGGCAGTAAAAATACCTTGATGCAACTCATTCAGCAGTTATATCCCTCATCTCAGGACAGACCTCAATGAGCCAAGAACAAGAAGCGCCTTTATGGACGCCCAATTTTATCCTGATCAGTCTGGTGAATTTCCAGCTGGTTCTGGTGTTCTACTTACTGGTGATTGTGATTGTCGGCTACTCAGTGGCTGAGCTAGGGGCTTCGACTGCACAAGCCGGTCTGGTATCAGGTCTGTTTATTGTCGGCACCCTATTCGGACGCTTATTGATCGGAAAATTACTGAATCGTCTGGGTCTAAAAAATACTCTTGTCATTGGCCTGACTGGTTTCCTACTCTTTTCCGGACTGTATATGATTCCGGCCAAGCTGGAAGTTTTACTAGGCATCCGTCTGATACACGGCTTTATGATGGGTATGGCTTCTACTGTACTGGGTACAGTGATTGCACAGACCATTCCTGCCACACGGCGTGGTGAAGGAATTGGCTATTTCAGCATGAGCAGCACCCTCGGCACAGCGATTGGTCCCTTTGTCGGAATCTGGCTGATGACAAATTTCAATTATCAGGTAATTTTCATGTTTACCAGTATCGTTGCGCTCAGCTGCCTGATCTGTGGACTGTTTATCCAGCCACCACGCCTTAAGGCAAGTCATTCGTCAGCAGCCTCTACTTCGCAAAGCACCAGCAAACTGGCTCAGTATATTGAACCGAATGCGCTACCGATTGCACTGATTGTACTGCTGGTGGCTACTTCTTATTCAGGCATATTGTCGTTTATTCACTTTTATGCCAAAGAAATTAATCTGGTCGAAGCAGCATCTTTTTTCTTCCTGATGTATGCTTTTGCCATTTTGCTTTCGCGTCCTTTTACCGGCCCGCTCATGGACCGTAAAGGCGAAAATATCATTATCTATCCTGCCATTGTGATTATGGCATTAGGGATTTTGCTTTTAAGCCAAGCACAAAACTCTGTGATGTTACTCTCTAGTGCAGCGTTACTCGGTTTTGGTTTTGGGAATATCCAGTCGGTGTGTCAAACCATTGCGGTGAAAAGTACAACATTGCAGCGTATGGGTCTAGCAACCTCAACCTTCTTTATTGCCCTGGATGCCGGTCTTGGTTTTGGCCCGTATTTCCTGGGTATGCTGCTGGACCAGATTGGTTATCGCCAGCTTTATCTGTTCTCGGCGCTGCTCACCCTAAGCTGTCTGGCCTGGTATTACCTTCTGCATGGCCGTAAAGCAGGAAAAGTACAGCCTTCTCATTAAAAGCTTTTAAAAGCGCCGACTAAACCGGCGCCGATATTCCAACGGCGTCAGACCGGTTTTTTTATGAAATAAACGGCGGAATGAACTTGGATCCTGATAGCCGACATTTTGCATAATCACATCCACAGCTTGATCGGTTTCTTCCAGTCGTTTACGTGCGGCTTCAATCCGGATCGCTTGTAGATATTGATTGGGCGGTATGTCTAAGGCTTGTTTAAAGCGTCGAATCAGGGTTCGGCCAGTCACATTAAACTGCTCTGCCAGCTGGTTCAAACTAAAATCTTCATGAAAATGCTGCTCTAGCCAGTTCTGGATTTTTTGTACCAGTTCATCATGGTGCGGCTGGCCAATATTCAGCAATGAATAAGACAACTGGCTATCACGGCGGTAATCAATTACGAAAGATTTAGCCGATTGCATGGCCACCTCAAAGCCATACAAGCGCTCAATCAGATGCAAACCTAGGTCAAACCAGGCCAGGCCTCCACCTGCACAATAGATATTCTGATCCCGGCTAATCATCAGATCGGCATTCAGTTTCACCTTAGGATAGCGTGAACGAAACACTTCCTGAAAACCCCAATGTGTTGTTGCAATCCGGTCATCTAAAATGCCTGCTTCTGCCAGAAAAAAATTCCCCGTACAGTTTCCTGCAATTAAAGTCGCCTCTGCATGTGCAGATTTTAAAAAATGAATCAGTTCTGGATTCTGTTGCAATACATCCTGAATCGGTGCAGCGATGGTCGGTACCACCAGAATATCTGCAGTTTGAATCTCTTGATAAGAAAAATGTGCCTGCAACTGCAGCCCATTGATACACCGAATCGGATGTCCCTCCGGACTGGCGATACTCACCTTAAACAGGCGCTGTACGTCCTGCTGCTGGATCCGGTTCCAGCTTACGCCAGCCATGGTAAATAAATCGACCACACCCGTAATGGCCGAAGCCAGAGCCCCATGAAAGCCTAAAATCACCACCTGTTGCATACTTTACTAATTGTCACTTTTCACCCGATTCATGTCATTATTGACAATCCTCCTCAATAAAAGCAACTGCTAGTCTTGATGCTATCTCAAGGATTGCACATTCAGGATAGTACCGTGACCCAACTGATTAATGATAAAGATCTGCATTTCCAGCTTTATGACGTATTCAAACTTGAAGCGCTGACTAAACTGCAACGCTATCAGGATCATGACAAAAATACTTTCGACAGTATTCTGGAAACGGCAAAAGGTATCGCGACCGATTATTTTGCGCCGCATAATGCCAAAGCTGATCAACATGAACCGAACTTTGACGGCAAACAGATCAAAACCATTGATGAAGTGAAGACAGCCTGGCAACAGTTTGCCGATGCCGGCCTGCTTTGCGCCCAGCATGATTATGCAGATGGTGGCATGCAACTGCCCACTTTGGTGAATATGGCCTGCAATGCTTATTTTATGTCGGCCAATCCGTCCACCGTGGCTTATTCTTTTCTAACGGCCGCTGCGGCGAACCTGATACAGGCTTTTGCCTCCCCAAAACAAAAGCAAATATTCCTACCGCATATGTTGAGTGGCCGCTTTGCTGGCACCATGGCCATGACAGAGCCGAATGTAGGTTCCTCTTTGAGCGATCTGACCACTAAAGCCATTCCTCAGGCAGATGGAATTTATAAAATTAAAGGCCAGAAAATGTTTATTTCGGGTGGCGATCAGGACATTAGCGAAAATATTGTGCATCTGGTCTTGGCGCGGATTCAGGATGCGCCGCAAGGCGTGAAAGGAATTTCCCTGTTTATCGTACCAAAATTCAAAACCAACGAGGATGGTTCACTCGGTGAAGCTAATGATGTACAGCTGGCTGGCTTACTGCACAAAATGGGCTATCGAGGTACTACATCTACAGTTTTAAGCTTTGGAGAAAATGATAATTGCTTAGGCTATTTAATTGGTGAACCCGGTCATGGCTTAAAATATATGTTCAAGATGATGAATGAAGCACGTGTAGGTGTCGGTCTGGGCGCAGCCATGATTGGTTATCGTGGCTATCTGGAATCTCTGGATTATGCTAAAAACCGTCCGCAAGGCCGGCCAGTTCATGAAAAAACACCTGACTCGAAACCAGTAAATATCATTGAACATACCGATGTCAAACGCATGCTACTGGCGCAAAAGTCATATGTAGAAGGTTCGCTGGCACTTTGCTTATTTGCAGCCCGATTAATTGATGAACTTCAGGCAGCTCAAGATGAAGATAGTGCAATTCTGCTTGATCTCATCACCCCGGTGGTCAAATCTTTCCCTTCTGCCTATGGTCCGAAAGCCAATGATCTGGCTATTCAGGTCCTGGGCGGCGCGGGTTATACTCGTGAATATCCGGTGGAGCAATGTTACCGTGATAACCGGCTCAATCCGATTCATGAAGGAACTTACGGCATTCAATCTCTGGATCTGCTGGGACGTAAACTCTGGCAGCATAATGGCAAAGGGCTCAATCTGCTCATGCAGCGCATCCAGAAGACCTTGTCAGAGATTCATGAACCTAAGATAGTGGAACTCGCAAAGATCTATAAACAGCATCTTGCCACTGTGCAAAAGACTACACAGATTTTAGGCCAGGCCTTGCATCAAGGCAAAGTCAGCGAAGCTTTGGCCAATTCAGGCCTGTATCTGGATATGATGGGTAAGACCATCCTAGCCTGGCTATGGCTGGAAATGGCGAATCAGGCTCAACTCAAGTTTGGGACATCATCACAGGCAGAAGATCAGACTTTTCTGGCAGGGAAAATTCAGGCAGCTCAATATTTTATTCGCTGGGAACTTCCTGAAATTGAACATCAGGCCAAATTACTGATGACTCTGGATGATACTTGCTTGAATATGCAAGTCGACTGGTTCTAGGCAGAATTCATCAAAAAATGCGCCTTTATCGGCGCATTTTTATTCTGTAATTTATTAAGCGGCAGAGTCTTTTACACCAAACTTTTTAAACAGCTTGGCACGCTTGGAAGGCAAGATATTAGCCTTACTTAAATCGCCCTGATAATGCTGATACACCCGCTGGTCCATGATTTTGTACCATAAAGGTGGAATCAAGGCTGGAATCAACATGGTTGCATAACCGCTGGGTAATTCTGGCGCTTCATCAAAATGCCGCAACGCCTGAAATGGCCGGCTTGGAAAGGCATGATGGTCAGAATGGCGCTGTAATTGGTACAAAAACAGATTGGTCACGATATTGTTATTATTCCAGCTATGTTCTGGCAAGGTTCGCTCATAACTGCCATCCGCTTTCTGTCCGCGTTTTAGTCCGTAGTGCTCGATATAATTCACAATCTCAAACAGGCTGACGCCATAAAATGCCTGTGTCAGTGTATAAGGAATAATTTTCTTGCCATACGCCTTCAGCATCAAGGCATGATAAGCAGCACTCATGGCCCAACCATGAAACAGCTCATTTTCCTGACTAAAGAATTTCAGTCCTTTACGCTCGAGCCGTCTTTTTTCAATCTGGATTGCAGATTTTAATCCACCTATTACGGTACGTGGCCAGAAGCGGTAAAAAGATTCACCCATTTTTGAAGATGCCGGATCTTCAGGCGTGGCTACCCGTTTATGATGTCCATAAGGATGTTCAATCCGGAAATGGTTATAGCCCAAAGGCATCAGGCTGGCATGAGACCAGTAATGGTCTTTTTTCTGGGGACGATGGCTGAGTTCATGTGCGGTATTCACCCCCACACCATTAATCGCACCCATAGAAACTCCAAGCAGTACCTGATCCAGCAAAGACACATTTGGCCGGCTTACGACATAACCGGCAAAGGCATTGGCTGCCATTTGCAAGGGAATAAATGCTTTTACAATGCGGTCATAATAAGGATCGTTAACCAGTGCCTTGATCTGCTCATCATTTGGGTTATTGGCATCATCGCCAATCAGGGCATCCAGAGTCGGAATGATTACGTGCAGTAATAATAGTCCGCCCATGGCAAAGACTTTTTTAGTCGCTTTGGGACCAAAATGATAACCGGCCAGAATTCCCATTCCGATCACAGGCAGACCTGGGCTGAGCAACCAGCCAAAACGTTTTTTATCTAGCTTGACACCTTTTAGTGCCGACGCTTCCTGCGTAAACTGCGCTTTCTGGATTTGTGCAGGGGCATTCATTGCGACCTTCCTTTTTTATGTTACTCTGCACTTATAGTTGATTATTTCAGCAGTAGCGAACAGTATTCAACGTCCAGAAAAGCTATGTCAGCGTCTTTGGCACATGCTGCCAAATTCTGGCCTAAAATCACAAAGTTAAAAAATTTATAGTCAATTAAATGAAATAAAACAGAAGAATAGAGTTAGGCATGGATGCTTTAAGTAAAATTTTTGATGATATTCATCTGGAAAAATCGGAATATCTTTATCTGAATGTATTTCATCCGGGCGGCTTTGACTATCAACATGAACCCTTTATGCTGGCCTATATCCTGTTACAAGGACAGGCGCAATTAAAGTTCATGAATGGTGATCGACTGGAGCTGCAACAAGGTGATCTGGTGCTATTACCCGCAGGTTCCTCCCATCATGTTTCCTGCCCAGACAATGCCGATTTTTCTGAGCACCATGCGATTAATCCTTATTTTCAGAGCAATGCACAGCAATGTGTTGATCTCAATCGGGAAAATTCGGCGGAGCATAGTTTCATACTGGCTATTCGTTCTAGCTTGGATATCCAGATGGCCAAACCTCTTTTGAGTGCATTACCTAAATACCTGCATATTCAACATATTCTGGGTGATACGGCGCCAGAATGGTTACAGGTTGGCTTGCAGTTTCTGGCACTGGAAACCCAGCAGCTTCGTCCCGGACGTGACAAGATTCTGGATCATCTGGTCAGTATTTTACTGATTGAATGCGTGCGTGATTATATTTTAAACCTGGAAAATGCCTCGAGCTGGCTAAATGCGCTCTCGCATCCGGAACTGTCCAATGCATTGGCAGCGATTCATGGCAAACCTGAACAATCCTGGACTGTAGAAAGTCTGGCCGAACAATGTCATATGTCACGTTCCAAATTTGCCCAGTTATTTACCCAGATTGTCGGTGAGCCGCCACTGGCCTATCTGCAACAGCACCGCCTGCGCCTTGCCGCACAATATTTGAGAAATAGTGGATTTGGTATCCAGCAGATCGCTTATCTGGTTGGTTATTCATCCGAGACGGCGTTTAGCCAAAGTTTTAAAAAACAGTTTGAACTGACGCCGACCCAATACCGGCTGCATTGTCAGAAGAACCAGTCTTTATTACCAGACTAAAATTACTGGACTAATGCCAACACTGCTTTGACCGGGTCTTCGCTATTGCCAGAAAGTAGCTGCTTATGCATGGTGATATGCTGCATAACCTGAATCTGTGCTGCTTCAATATCCATCAGTTTTTCAATTTCGGCTGCCAGATTTTCCGGGGTAGCATCCGACTGAATCAATTCCTGAATTACTTTTTTGCCAGCAATAATATTCGGCAAGGAGAAATAAGGGATTTTCACCAGCAATTTGGCAATTTGATAAGTCAGCCAGTGCAATTTATAAAAAGTCACCATCGGACGGTGCAGCAACATCGCTTCAAGCGTTGCAGTTCCAGACGCCAGTGCAATAATATTGGACGCATTCATCACCTGACGGCCAATTTTGGACTCAGCGCTGGTATTTTCCATCAGGCGAATTTGGGCCCTTAAGCTCTCAGGATAAGTGGCCAGTAAACTTTCGATTTGCTGTTTACGCGCATCATTAATGGCCGGAATCAGAAAGGTATAATCTGGATATTTTTGATGCAGAATATTGGCAGCATCCACAACCAAAGGGCCCAAACGCTCAATCTCGCCACGACGACTGCCTGGCAATAATGCAATATATTTCTGATGTGGATCCAGGCCTAATTCTATTTGAGCATCCAGAATTGGATTTTCAAGCGGCAATTGGCTGGCTAGAGGATGCCCAACAAAAGCTGCTGGCACATCCCATTTTTTAAAAAACGCTTTTTCAAATGGAAACAGGCACAGTACTAGATCAATACTGGCCTTTATCCCATGTACACGGCCTTGACGCCATGCCCAGACTGAAGGACTGACATATTGCACGGTTTTAATAGGCAACTGTTTTTGTTTAATGGTTTTTGATAAACGCAAGTTAAAATCAGGCGCATCAATCCCAATGAAAATATCGATCGGATCTTTAGTCCAGGTTTCCACCAGACCATCCCGCACAGCAAACAGTTTTTTAATGTCTTTCAGAACTTCGACAATGCCCATCACCGATAAAATATCCATCGGATAATAACTTTTAAAGCCTTCCGCGATCATTTGTGGCCCACCGATACCTTCAAATTCAGCATCAATGCCTTGCTCACGAAAACGGCGAATCAATTTTGCGCCAAGCGTATCTCCAGAGACTTCACCGACCACGATTCCAATTTTAAGTTTTCGATTTAGCAAGTGGGTTTCCTCTCAAATCCGCATGGAAATTTATTGAATCGGGATTCTAACATAATCCTGTGACTATTCCGGAAGAAGCTTAAGCATCTTCTCATTTTAAGAAACTTACCATTTAGAATGACTTAGTCAATGATCGAGCTTGCCTAACAAGAATTAAATCGACATTTACAGGTACATTCAATTAGACAGAAATGGGGCAAATCGGACAGTTAAAATCAATCATCATATTTGCAATTTATACATAACCCAGTGAATAAACATGAAAGATCACCTAATATTCTTCACCTAGCTTTATCTTTTTTATGCATAAGTAAATCAATAATCAAGACAACGACTTATATCCAAAAGTCATAAGATATGCTCGTTTTTTGATTTTGGCATATATGCATGTTTGGTCCGATTGAATTTATTTTAGCAGGCGTTCTGGTAGGTTTTTGTGTAGGTGTCACCGGTGTCGGTGGCGGTTCATTAATGACGCCAATTCTTATCAGTTTATTCCGGATTGAACCGCATATCGCGATTGGTACTGACCTGCTCTATGCCGCGATTTCTAAATTCTGTGGCTCGTTTGTGCATGCCAAGAAAATGAATATTGTCTGGCCGATTGTGATCTGGCTGGCCGTTGGCAGTATTCCCGCATCTTTTGCAACACATTGGGTTCTTGATAACTATCTGAGCCAATCAACGCATTACAAGGCCGTCCTGACCATGGTATTGGGCTTTATGCTAACCATTACCGGCTTATCCATTCTGTTTCGTAGCCAGATCGAAAATCTTTTTAATAAATACAGAAAACAAGAACTACCGGATATGACCCAAGATCTGGAAAAAGTAAAGCTGCAAGCCAAGGAAAAGCGCGTAGCCATTATCATCATGGGCATTATCTTGGGCATATTTGTCACGCTCTCTTCAGTGGGTGCCGGCGCATTTGGCATCATGGCACTTGTAGTGATGTTCCCGAATCTGCCGATGATTCGTATCATTGGCTCAGATGTTGTGCATGCAGTGTTACTGACCCTGGTTGCAGGGCTGGGTCATATGTCTTCAGGCAATGTCGATTTCATGCTACTCATGTGGTTATTGGTGGGTTCTATTCCGGCAATTATTGTGGGGACCTTGCTTAGTTCACGTATGCCGGAAAAACTGATCCGCAAAATTTTAGGTATTACCCTATTTGCGCTGGGCGTGAATTTCATGATTAATCCTGTGAAATCAAAACCGGCTCAACCTGCTGAAACAGCAATGATAATTGTGAATCAAAATTCCCCGTCCGTTTAAGTTAACTATCCGATTCATCACTTTTTTTTCAAAGAAGTATTCATCTTTTTTATAACAAAGTGACGCATCATTCATGTTATATTCGGGCTATTAAACAACCTTTTGTATGATCGAACCAGTGACGGCAATGAATACACAACAGTCAAATCCTATTTCAGCATCAGATATTGATGACGTGAATATCCACAGCATGATTCCTCTTGTAACCCCTGCTGAGCTTAAAGCAGAGTTACCGTTGACTGAAACTGCTTATCAAACCGTACTGCATGGTCGTGAAACGATTCGTAAAATTCTGGATGGTGAAGACAAACGCCTGTTCGTTGTAATTGGCCCTTGTTCTATCCATGATCCGGCGGCGGCGCATGAATATGCTGAACGCTTAAAAGTACTGAGCGAAAAAGTTAAAGACAGCTTATACATCGTGATGCGGGTTTATTTTGAAAAACCACGGACTACCGTAGGCTGGAAAGGCCTGATCAATGACCCAGACATGAATGATTCATTCAATATTGAAAAAGGTCTGCGTATCGGTCGCAAGCTATTACTTGAACTGAATGAAATGGGCTTGCCATGTGCCACTGAAGCACTTGATCCAAACTCGCCACAGTATTACCAAGACCTGATTTCATGGTCAGCAATTGGTGCACGTACCACAGAAAGCCAGACCCATCGTGAAATGTCTTCTGGTCTTTCTTCACCAGTCGGCTTTAAAAATGGTACTGATGGCGGTTTAACGGTCGCGACCAATGCGATGCAATCGGTAAAACATGGCCATAGCTTCCTCGGTCTAAATGATCAAGGCCAGGTGGCTGTGATTCGCACTTCAGGCAATCCTTATGCTCACGTGGTACTGCGTGGCGGTAATGGCAAGCCGAACTACGATGCAGGCTCGGTTGCCGATGCAGAAGCTGCTCTAGCCAAGGCCAAAGTCAGCACCAAGATCATGATTGATGCCAGCCACGCCAACTCTAACAAAGACCCGTACCTGCAACCACTTGTACTTAAAAACATTTCCGAACAAATTCTTGATGGAAACAAGTCAATTGTTGGTATTATGGTAGAAAGTCATCTTAAGGGTGGTCGTCAGGACATTCCGGCGAACCTGAATGATATGGAATACGGTCAATCCGTTACGGATGGCTGTATCGACTGGGAAACGACTGAAAAAGTTTTACTCGACATGCATGAGGCATTGAAAGACATTTTACCTAATCGTTAAATGATCTGACCAACGCCATCGCCAAGATGGCGTTTGCATTTCTAGAACAAGGAAAATTTATCTGATGAATGATATTGAAACGGCATTAAGCCAGATTGAGAATTTTCAGTTCATACACGAACATCTGTTTAGCTCCGGTCAACCGACCACTACCCAATTACAGCTGATGAAAGAATACGGTGTATCTACAGTCATCAATGTGGCGCTGACCGATAGCGAACAGTATCTGCCGCATGAAGATAAAATTTGCCTTGAGCTGGGACTGAACTATATTCAGGTTCCGATTTCCTGGGAAACCCCATCAGACAATCAATGCCTGCTGGTACTGGATCTGATCGATCATCTGGTAAAAGAGCAAATGGTCTGGGTACATTGTTCGCAAAACTACCATGTCAGTTGTCTGATGTATTTATATCGTCAGTACTATATGGATATCGATATGCCTACAGCACAAGAACACTTGCATCAGATCTGGGAACCAAATGAAACCTGGACCGGTTTAATGCATGCGGTTGCCCTACAGCTACAAGGTCGTAAAGCAACGCAGGAACTGGAACTTTCCCTGATTAATCCAAATTATTTTGCCTGATTTTATTTACTGTGGCTCAACAGCACGGTTGCCATGGACATAATGCCTTCCTGACGACCGGTAAAACCTAACTGTTCAGTGGTGGTGGCTTTAATACTGATTTGAGTCACATCAACATCCAAGACATCTGCAATACTTTGACGCATCGCCAGATTGTGCTTAGCCAGTTTTGGACGTTCACAAGCCACCGTAATATCAGCATTATTCAGGCGATAACCACGATCCAGAATCAGCTGATAAACATGCTTGAGTAGTACCCGGCTATCTGCACCTTTAAACTCAGGATCTGTATCTGGGAAATGCTGGCCAATATCTCCAAGCGCCAATGCACCCAACAAAGCATCACAGAGTGCATGCAGCACCACATCACCATCCGAATGTGCTTTCAGACCTTGAGTATGCGGAATTTGAATGCCTGCCAAAGTGACAAAATCACCTTCTTCAAATGCATGCACATCCAGACCCTGGCCAATACGAATTTGTGCAATCACCTTATACATCCTTTAGAAATAGCCCATTGAAATCTTGTACACTTGCTTTCTATTTCGCTATAGTTAGACCAAGCGTAACACAGTGAAAGTATAAGCGATCATGCTACTGAAAACTGATATAAATATGTTGAAAATAATTGGCCTGATGCTCGGTCTGGGGATGATTTCTACAGGTAGCTCGGCGATCACACTAAACTGTAGCGATGACAGCCAAAAAACGGCTGCCATGAATAAAGTCTGCTCAGCATCGTTGGCTGAATCTCGTGCAAAACTCGCAGACCAATACTTTACTGCTTTTCTGATTACCGATGCGCCTGTGCGCTTATTGCAAGATAGCCAACAATTATGGGCGACCCGTTTACAGCAATGCAAAACGCTAGACTGTTTTAAACAGCAGTTTGAATGGCGTTTAGATGATTTAAATGTCTATATTTCGCTGAATCAAAGTCTGACCCAGCATTATATCAAGTTTGAACAGGGACAAATCGCCAAGCAGCCTGTACATCTCAAGATTCATCAACTGACCAAAGACCGGATCAAGGTTGAAGGTCTTGCCTATCGTAATCCGAATAACCGGACCGAGAAACAGATCATTCCTTTTTTAGCCTATACTACGCCTGAGACAAAAAACCAGATTACCGATAACGAAAATGACTGCCGCTATGAATTTAACTATAGTAAAGCCATTTTAGCGGTCAGTAGCCAGCAAAAAGGCTGTGAACGTTTTACCGGTATTTATCGACTATATGATTGATTTATTTTGAAAAATATTATAATTTATCGTTATATAAAATGAGATTTTTGGTGTAAAAAATAGCCCGCAAGCGGGCTATCAATTTAAGCAGGATAGTATTGCGCAATTTCCTGACTGATCATTGCGGCCGTTGCAGCTGATAAAGTCCAGCCCAGATGACCATGTCCGGTATTGTAAAAGACTCGCTCATGTTTGCCACGACGTACCACAGGCATCATATTTGGCATCATGGGGCGTAAGCCTGCCCACGGAACAACATGCTCAGTACACAGGTCAAAATTACGATTGGTCCAGTCAATTAAAGGTTGAATTCGGTCAGCACGAATATCCCGGTTATAGCCATTAAACTCGGCTGTTCCTGCAACACGCAAACGATCCTTGCCTAGGCGTGACAAGACAATTTTCGCACTTTCATCTAGCAGACTGACCCAAGGTGCGTTGTTCTGGCTCTGCTCATCATTCAGTTGCACGGTAATCGAGTAGCCTTTGACTGGATAGACATTGACTCGTTCACCAAGTATTTCAGCCAATTGATAGCTGCCAACCCCTGCACAGACCACAATGGCATCTGCATTAATTTCCAGAACATCCTCTGGAGAGGAATGGACATTTTCAGTACTAGGTTTGCATTTAACCCGAATATTCTGAGCCTGATGATCAACAACAAAAACATCTTGACCAAACTCAAATTTCACGCCTTTTTGCATACAGGCTTTGGCCAAACCGGTACTAAATTTATGAATATCCCCGGTGGCATCGCTCTGACAGTAAAATCCTGCATAATAATCGCCAGTTAATGCAGGTTCGATCTGCTTGATTTCTGCATTGGAAATGGCATTGCGCTCCAGACCACCGCTACACAACAGATCATTGACTTTGATCGCAACATCATAATCCGTCTTGTTATGATAAAAATGTAAAATGCCGCGTTTTTCCAGATCGAAATCAATATTTTCTGTTTCGGCAATTTCAAATAAGCGTGCTCTTGCCAGTAAAGCCAGCCGTACCGTTTCTCGGGTATTGGCTTCATAATGTTTGATATTGCCCAGAAATTCCATGAGCCAGCTGTATTTATGTATACTGAAAGAAGGATTGAGCAAAAGTGGTGCGGTTTTTTGTGACATCCATTTGATGCCTTTGAGTACCGTGGCTTTCTGGTTCCATACTTCGGCATTACAGGCAGAAAGCTGGCCGCCATTGGCAAAGGATGTTTCCATTGCCGGATATAGATGCCGATCAACCACGGTCACTTGATAGCCTGATAATGCCAGCTCATAAGCTGTGGTTACTCCAGTAATCCCGGCCCCAATCACCACGACATGACGCATAGACACCTCCTTGATTGTATTGATGTCTTTTCCCATCTGTCATGTGTACCTGAGAGCTTCGGTAGATACATTGCACATCAATGCGGCCACCTTCCCCTTCGGTGAGTGATTCAACACTTCTCTCCAGAGTCTTTATCCATTATCACAGTCCTTTTGCCTGAGAGTTTCCTGGGACCTTGCTCCTTCGGCGAATGCAGAAGCATTTCTCTCCTGCAATAATGTTTTATTATCATGAGCAATTTATATACCATTTTTAGGAAAAACACAGTTTTTATTTATGTTAATTCACGTGAATTTATCTGTGATTCTTTTTTAATTAAGAGCATACATGTGTGATGGAGGATATTGCCTAGATATCAAATTTTTAGATTTTGCTGTCGTAAGTGAAACGAGTAAGTTCTACCTTTTATAAAATTCTAAGACTTATTTGATTTTGACGCTTAAATAAAATTTAACCTTTTTTTTTGCTTAGGCTATTTTAATAATTCAAAATGTAGAGTTTTCCTTATCCATTTTAGAATTTTAGATAATCCAAGAAAGCATCAGTACTAAGCTTCCTGCTGCGACCACTGTTTGTACACTGATAATACTGGCCATTAACTCGCTATCGCCACCATACACCCGGGTTAAAACATACGAAGCTGAGGCGGTAGGAAGTGCAAAGAACAAAACCAAAACCTGAGTAGTTAATACATCAATCTGGAAAATTTTACACACTAAAAATGCAATCAGCGGCATTCCGAACAGGCGACCAAAGGTCATTAGGCTGAGTGGCAACGTATCACGCTGAAAACCCTGAAACTGTAAGGCTGCTCCCACACACATCAAACCGAGCGGCAAACTGCACAGTGCAATCTGTTTAAGGAACTGCTCTGCTCCAGTCCAGAGTGACAACCCGGAAAGATTAAATAAACCACCCACAATACAGCCTAGAATTAATGGATTTTTAGACAAATCCAGGATGATTTTTTTCAGCTGCATATCATGACTACGGGTAAATGCCAGCACTGACAAGATATTCACCAAAGGAATACACAGCACCATAATCACAGCGAAGATGGTCATGCCCTGCTGATTAAACAAGGTACTGACAGCAGCAAGTCCGATATAAGTATTAAAGCGTAGCAAACCCTGAACATAGACGCCGAAACGCGCATAGGAAATTCGGTAAATTTGGCGCAAGATATACAGCGCAATACTGACCACAGCCATGATGCTAAATACGACCAGTACTACATCCTGAATGACATCCATTTGAATCTTGGCAGTGGCCAGATTTAAAAATAGCATCACCGGAAACAGTGCATAATAATTTAACTTTTCTGCACCTCGCCAAAAATCGTCACTCAACCATTGCCTACGCTTAAGCAGATAACCAAAGCTGATCAGTCCGATGAGGGGAAATAAAGAAGTTAAAATAATATGCAGCATGTGACATCCTGGTCTGTTTTCTGCCTAATCTTAAGCCGCTTAGACTGAACAGAAAACTTAGCATATTGATGAGCTTTTTCACCACTCAATTTAAGTAGCAAAAAGCTTGAATTTTCACCAGCTAATCATATTGATCTGATGATTTTTTCTAAAATCAGTAAATGTAACGGAATCAAAGGTTCTCCGAGCTTTTGACCCAGTGGATATGCTTCAATCTTTTCAGTCAGCTGATAGCCATGGCGCTGATAATATGCCAACAGTTCAGTACGAACATTTAACACTGACATCTGAATCACGTTCTTCTTAAATATTTCGAAAATATGGGATTCGGCAAAGTCCAATAATTGCTTGCCATAACCCGAGTTTTGCTCAGCAGGTGCAACAGCAAAGCTTCCAATCTCTGCTACTTGCTGCCCTAAGCTCACGCCAATACAACCAAGAAGCTTATTTTCAATTTCCAACACAAACAGCTGAAAATCTGCTGAATTGAGCAATTCATATAACTGTTGTTCTTGAATACGATCACCCTGGATCATTCCTTCTTCTGTGGTCCATCCACCCCGAGTACGATAAGCTGTATTAATTAGTATGGTAAGTTGCTGAATATCAGCTTTGCTTGCCAATCGTATATTTTTATAGTGATTCATTTTATAAATAAAAAAGTCAGACCGGAGTCTGACTTTAAAACAATTTCACTTTAAAGTTAAAGCAAATTATTTAGGTTCAATCGGTGCAAATGGCGCAACTACATCGGCATTTTGCGCACGGTGACGCATGAAGTGATCCATCAGCACAATCGCCAGCATCGCTTCAGCAATCGGGGTTGCACGCACGCCCACGCAAGGATCATGACGGCCTTTGGTCAGTACATCAGTATCTTCACGCTCAATATTGATGGTTTTACCCGGCGTGGTAATAGACGCAGTTGGCTTCAAGGCAATCGCAACACGAATGTCCTGACCGCTAGAAATACCACCTAGAATACCGCCAGCATGATTGGCCAGGAAGCCTTCTGTGGTGAGTTCATCACGGCTTTCATGACCAAACTGTTCAGCGACGCCAAAGCCCTCACCGATTTCTACACCTTTAACGGCATTAATCGACATCATGGCATGGGCAATATCTGCATCTAAACGGTCAAATACAGGCTCGCCCCAACCCACAGGTACTTTAGATGCAATGATCTCGAGTTTAGCGCCACAACTGGTGCCTTGCTCACGCAAAGACGTGACCAGCGCTTCAAAACGTGGTACTGCATCCACGTCACCACAGAAAAACGGATTGTTTGGAACTTCATTCCAGTCCAGTTTTTCTGCTTTTTCTGTACCGATTTGGGTTACATGACCACGAATCTCAATGCCAAATTTCTCAAAAAGGAATTTCTTGGCAATGGCACCCGCTGCAACACGCATTGCCGTTTCACGCGCACTTGAACGACCACCGCCACGGTAGTCACGGAAACCATACTTTTGGGTATAGGTATAGTCAGCATGACCCGGGCGGAAAGTTTGTGCGATATTGCCGTAGTCTTTCGATTTTTGATCCGTATTACGAATTAACAAACCAATTGAAGTACCCGTGGTTTTACCCTCAAACACACCGGAAATAATTTCTACTTCATCGGGTTCTTTACGCTGGGTTGCAAATTTCGATGTACCCGGCTTACGGCGGTCCAGATCCTTTTGCAAATCAGCTTCAGTCAGCTCAATGCCGGGTGGAACCCCATCGATGATGGCCATCAGGCCAACACCATGAGATTCACCACAAGTCGTTACACGGAACAGTTGCCCTATACTATTACCTGCCATGTCAAACGACTCCTTATGCAATAGACTGAATAAATAAATCACGGTAGGTACGGCATTGCTCTGCAGTCAATGCAAAGATACCCGTACCACCTTTCTGGAATTGCAACCAGTAGAAATCAACCGAATTGAAGTTTTGGCGCATTGCCCATTCTGAGTTACCCACTTCGATCACGATCAGGCCATTCTCAGTCAGATAATCTGCAGCTTGAGCCAGCATTTTACGTACCAGATCCAGACCATCCTGACCTGCAGCAAGCGCAAGCTCAGGCTCATGATGGAATTCCTCAGGCAAATCCGCCATATCTTCCGCATCGACATACGGCGGATTAGATACGATTAAATCGTATTGATTTTCGGCTGGAATTTTTTCGAACAAATCCGATTCAAGCAATGCGATCTGATATTGCTTGTCATGATGCTCAGTATTGATTTGCGCAACTTCTAAGGCTTCTTTGGAAATATCAGTCGCATCCACTTCCGCTTCAGGGAAAGCATAAGCCAAGGCAATCGCGATACAGCCTGAACCGGTACACATATCTAGAATACGTTGAGGCGTCTTCGGATTCGGGTTTTCCGGCAAGTTGTTGACTGCCTCACCCATTTGACCATGTTCGCCCAGGAAATACGGGGCAAAACGGTTCTGAATCAGTTCAGCAATCGGTGAACGAGGGATTAGCACGCGCTCATCAACGTAATAAGGTTTACCGTCGAAGTAAGCCAGGTTCAATAAATATGAAGTTGGTACTTTTTCATTAATACGGCGTTCCAGCAGACTTAAAAATTCGGCTTTTTCACTTGGTAATAATTTGGCATCTAAAATTTCAGCGTCCGCTTTCCATTCTAGCGACAGGGTTTGCAGCACTAGCGCTGAACTTTCAGCAAAATAATCTTCTGTGCCTTGGCCCAAATGTGCATCGTATTGACGTAATGCTGTCACACCAAAACGAATAAAATCACGAATGGTGGTTAAATTTTCAGCGGCTTCCTGCATATGTTCAGGGCTAATAGTCGGTCGATCCACTTAAGGCGTCTCCAAGGTCATTTTTTTAAACGCCTTATGATACCTTGTTTTGCCTGCTTTTATAATGCTAAAGCATGAAAAACACGAATTCTCTACGCCCACAAAAATTATAAAATTCCTGTTTTTGTAAGCGATTATGCAGATAAATGTTTACTTTATTCAGGGATGTTTCTGTTAAATGCCGATACTAATACTATGATGATTTATCGAAAACCGGACGCATAAGAACGAGATTGATAAAGATTAGCCTGATCCATGATCAAAGCCAGCATACATTGACCCTGTTGCTGCTTGGCATATTTTCCTGACATTCTAAAGTTACATTGCTGGGACAGTTTACGCTCCCACAATACATGCTGACTGCGAATGGCGGCGGTCTGGTTCGGATTCAATTTAAGATAAGTTTTATAGTTTTTCTTCAGACGTTTATTGTGAACTTTCAGCTCTTTTTCCAGGCATTTTTCCGCTTTGGGTGTATTACCATAACTAAAATTCATGCACTGTGTATATTCCTTGGAATACCCAACAGCAGCCTGTGTCTGAACCGCAGTACCCACAAAAATTGCAACTAAAAACCATGCAAGACGCATAACTTCCCCTTGACCGAAACCGGTACAATCCCAATAAATGTTTAACAATCAATATTGTTTAAATTATCCACTGATATTAACGCAGTCCAGACAAAAATCCTATGCCTTTCTCGGAATGAAAGATTAAACAGTTGCACAATTGAAAATTGGCACATGACCCACATATAATCCGCATTCAATCTTCAAATGAGCCCAGATCTATGAGCTATAAGCACAATAATCTTATGGCGATGCGCCAGAATTACTGGAATGATAAAGCCTCCAGTCAGGTGCAGCAAGAAAAGGTATTTTTGCAGTCGACCTTAGTGCAACATGGCGTATTTACCGATGCGACATTGGACGATGCTAAATATCTGTTTTTTGGCTTGCCAAGTATTGTGATTGTAAAAGGCTATGCTTTGGGCTTCATGCATGACAGCGTACAGCGCCTGATTCATCAACATATTCAAACAAATAAACAACAGTTACAGCAACGATCTGAATTAAAAATCCAATTTCAAATGGCATAATGCCCCGTCTAAACTGATACAAGTTGGTGAATAAATGAAAGCTTGCCTAGCTTTTACTATGAATTCAGCAGCTTAAACTTTTTTAATACGTGCAGAAACGCTACTATCCCTTACAATGATTTATTCTGCTTCATGCTGATGATGAAAGGATCGAGTTTACATGTCAGATCAGAACGATAAGCTTAAACAACTGAAAACCTCCTCTATGGATCGACGCTTATCGATCGCAAAGGCATCCTTGCTGGCAGGCACGCGTTGGGCGGCTTCTAGTGCAAGCTCCATGTTCTCAAGTGAAGAAGAAAAAGAAAAGAAACGTAAAAAAGCCATGAAAGAACAGGCCGATTATCTGGTCGCAGAAATTGGCAAGCTGAAAGGGTCTATCGTTAAAATTGGCCAGATGATGGCGCTGTACGGTGAGCATTTTCTGCCAGAAGAAGTCACTCAGGCTCTAAATACCCTGAACAATCAGACGGTAGCATTGGCATGGCCAGCCATCAAGACCCAGTTACAGCAACAACTCGGTTCAAAACTCGACGATCTCACCATTGATCATGAACCTTTGGGTACAGCTTCTTTGGCACAGGTACATCGTGCTACCCGAAAATCTGACGGAATGGAACTGGTGTTAAAAATTCAGTATCCGGGTGTTGCAGAAGCGATTGATTCGGATATGAGCCTGTTTAAAAACATGTTGAAATTGACCCGCATCGTGCCACAGACCCGTGAATTCGACCAATGGTTCGATGAAGTCCGTGAAATGATGCATCGTGAAGTAAATTATCAGATTGAAGCAGATACCACACGTCGTTTTGCTGCACGTTTAAAAGATGATCCGCGCTATATGGTCCCAACCATTATTAATGAATATTGCTCTGATCGTGTGCTGTGCATGACCTTCGAACGCGGTGTGCCGATCAACAGCCCGGTGATGTTGTCCCTACCTCAAGAACGCCGCAACCAGTTAGGTGAAGCCTCTCTGGAAATTGCAGTGCGTGAAATCTTCGAATGGGGCGAGATGCAAACCGATCCGAACTTTGGTAACTATCTGGTTCGTCTGGGCAATGGCGCAGATGTGCACGACAAGATCATTTTGCTCGACTTTGGCGCGATCCGCCAGTTTGACCAACATCTGCTCAGTGTTGCGCGTAACCTGATTCAGGCAGGCTATCATCATGACTCGGATATGATGGTCAAGGCGATGACCGGTTATGAGTTTTTTGATTCGATCCCGCAAAGCATCAAACCGGATATGGCTAAGGTCTTCTTATTAGCTACTGAAGCATTTAGCTCACCGCTAAATAATCAAGAATTGCCAGCTGGCATCATGGATGAACATAATCGCTATGACTGGAAAAAAAGCCAGCTGCATAGCCGTGTGATGCAACAGGCGTCGAGATCTATGGCTTCACGTTATTTCAGTGTTCCACCGAAGGAATTTATGTTTATTAGCCGTAAATTTATTGGTGCTTACACCTTTATGACCGTGATTGATGCCAAAACCAATGTGCGTGCCATGATTAAACATCATCTCTCTTAAAATAAAACCTGCATCAAAAAGACCCGGATGATTTTGTCATTCGGGTCAATTTTTATCCAAAATGGATTTTTTGTATTTTTATCTTTCTTTTAATTTTCATTGATTTATTCGTCCCTTTCCTCAATCCCAAAAACCTAAAAATTGTCAATCATTCATGTCAGGGATGACATAGTTTTATCTCTGAGTGCATGTCAGTATTAAAAAATAACGTGACAACACCTTTAGGATAATCAGAATGAATAATATGGTGAATAAAGCCCAAGGATTTGGCTTGTCCATACTGACCAAAATCGCGGGTAGCGAAGTATTAGATCAATTAAAACTGCGTAAATTTGTAGAAAAATCACTTTATCAAAGTTCAAAAGCAGGATTCAAAACCTTAAGTCAAACCCAGAAAATCCTGAAATCTGGCCAGAAGATTCAAAAACAGCGTCTGCCGCATCAGTCCAAATCCTTATTTGATCTGAATCTGACTGAAGAACAGCAAATGACCTGTAATGCCATGCAGCAATTTGCTAAAGAGGTGCTATATCCATTGGCACATGATGCAGATCAGCATGAATTATTTCCCCATGAACTCTGGCAATACAGCACTGATTTAGGTTTGAATTTCTATGCCCTGCCTGAAGCATTGGGGGGCGTTGCATCGGAACAGAATATAGTTAGCAATATTTTAATCGCTCAACATTTGGCTCAGGGTGATTTCAGTCTGACGGCTGGCTTACTTTCGACTTTTAGTGTCATTAATGCCATTACCCGCTGGGGCTCAGAGCAGATTCAGTCAGAATATCTGGGCGCTTTCGCAGAAAATCCTGAGTTAAAGGCCACCTTTGCAGTGCAGGAAGAAACAGCAGCGTTTAACCCGGAGCAACTTAGAACCAAGGCTGTTGCACATCAGGGACATTATCTGATTCGAGGTCAAAAGACCTTGGTGCTCTTGGGAGAAAGTGCCGATCTATACCTGGTCAGTGCTAATCTAGATGGCAGAGCTGAGGTCTTTGTGGTGCAACGCGACAGTACCGTCACTGCGAAAAAATCGCCGGCTATGGGATTAAAAGCTACTGAAACCGTTACGCTCAAATTTGAAAATACTCCGGCATATCGTCTGGGTGATGAAGATTTTGATTATCGTACATTCGTAGATTTGGGCAATTTAATGTGGTGTGCGATGGCGGTGGGCACCTGTGAAGCAGTCAAAAAATACTGTGTGCAATATGCCAATGAACGTATTGCCTTTGGTGAACCGATTTCTCATCGTCAGAGTGTCGCCTTTATGATTGCCGATATGGCCATTGAAATTGATGCAATGCGAATGCTGATCCTGAATGCCGCGAGTCTGGCTGAATCTGTTCAAACTTTCCATCGTGAAGCCTATTTGGCACGCTTACTCTGTGCAGAAAAATCCATGAAAATAGGCACCGATGGTGTACAGATTTTGGGTGGTCATGGTTTTACCAAAGAGCATCCGGTCGAACGCTGGTATAGAGATCTTAGATCTACTGCCATTCTCCATTCTGGCTTGCATGCCTGATCAAAACATAAAGAAGAATAATGATGAATCTACAAACTCCAAAAAAATTTAAGCTTTTGATTGATCAAGCACATGAAGTTGCCCTCAATGTTTTGCGTCCGATTTCACGTAAATATGATAAGGCTGAACATGCTTATCCGATAGAGCTAGACATGCTCGCTTCAGTCGTGGATGGTATGAACCAAGGTAGCGAAGGCATGAATGCTGGTGCAGCGGTCAATAAACGTGGCGATGCAGACAGCAGCAATAAAAATGGCATCAATATGTCTACCGCCCTGAGTATTATTGAAATGTGTTATGGCGATACTGGCTTATTACTCTCGATGCCACGCCAAGGATTAGGAAATTCAGCCATTGCAGCTGTTGCCAATGATGAGCAATTGCACCGTTTTCATGGAACTTGGGCAGCCATGGCGATTACCGAGCCAGGTTGCGGTTCAGATTCCGCTGCAATTCGTACCACTGCGACTAAAGACGGTGATGACTATATTCTGAATGGTGAGAAGATTTTTGTAACCTCCGGAGATCGTGCTGATGCAGTGGTCGTTTGGGCAACTTTGGATAAAAAACAGGGACGATCGGCAATTAAATCATTTGTGGTGACCAAAGGTACTCCAGGAATGAAGGTTGAACGACTGGAACATAAATTAGGGATTAAATCATCCGATACTGCCACGATTAGCTTTATCAACTGTCGAGTACCTGCAGCAAACTTGCTCGGTCATGCAGAAATCGATGTTGCTAAAGGCTTTGCTGGCGTGATGGAAACCTTTGATAATACTCGCCCGCTGGTTGCAGCCATGGCGATTGGTTGTGCGAAAGCCTCGCTGGAACGCATCAAGGAGATTTTTAAGGATCAGCTGGACTCCACTTATGCCACACCGTATTTACAAAGCTCTAATATCGCAGCACAAATCTATCGTATGGAAGCTGAATGGGAAGCAGCACGCTTACTGATGCTGAAAGCTGCCTGGATGGCCGATAATCGCAAACCCAATTCACGTGAAGCCTCTATTGCCAAAGCTAAGGCCGGTCGGATCGGTAATGAAATCACCTTAAAATGTGTCGAACTGGCAGCAGCCATTGGTTATAACGAAACTGAACTTTTGGAAAAATGGGCGCGTGATTCCAAGATTTTGGATATCTTTGAAGGCACCCAGCAAATTCAGCAACTCATTATTGCCCGTCGGGAGTTGGGAAAATCATCAAGCGAATTAAAATAGTGATTGCTCATCAAATAGTGAATTAAACTTATCTAAATTGAATAAACGATGGCTTTTTTAAGGATTTAAGGTTATAAAAATTCATCGTTTTTTCAAAATAAAATCAGTTCTATATGTACTCTATTCGTCCTATTCAGCCTGAAGATAATGCCCAAATTGCAAGCATTATTCGTCGTGTTTCCCAAGAGTTTGGGCTGGCAGCAGAATCTGGTTTCGCAGTAGGCGATTCTATTCTAGATGAACTGTATCAAGTTTATCAGCAACCGAAATCAGCTTACTGGGTTGTTGTGGATCAACAAAATAAAATTTACGGTGGTGGTGGAATTGCGCCATTAAAAGGTGATGCAACTATTTTAGAAATTCAGAAAATGTACTTTTTACCTGAAATTCGTCAGCAAGGTTTTGCCAAGAAAATTTTAGAATTATCCTGTGAATTTGCACAGACTCATCAGATTAATTCAGTCTATCTAGAAACAACTAAAGCGCTTTGGCAAGCGGTGAAACTCTATGAAAAATTAGGTTTTCAGCATCTTGATTATCCTGAAGGCAATACCGGACATAGTGATGCCTGTGAAATCTGGATGCTAAAGACCCTTTCAATTTAGAGATTTTTTAGTAGATAGATAAAATTTGTATAGTAATAAAGTGCTTTCATCAGCAGCAAGCTTGACTCTTGTATATAGGCTGCCTAACATCGAAATACGTTTATTCAGGCATGGAATCCACAGTTTGTTTTTTTCTTATTTATTCAATCCAATTAAATCTAAACGCTCACTATTTCATTCTCATTCTTTTAAATTTTCTTCTATTTTATTGAGCACTTTTCTTTTTGCGGGTTGCTCATCCTTGGGCGGAGGCTCGGTAGAAAAACGCGCAGCTAAGCTGTCTAAAGGCATTCAAACTGCTTATTCCACCCCATCCAGTACAGCTAATCGTGTTTCACCTTTAATTGTTCAACATGCACAAAATCAGGGTGTAGATCCACTTCTAGTGGCGGCTGTGATTCGTCAGGAATCTACTTATCGTAGCCAAGCAACTTCGCCAGCAGGTGCGGTAGGCTTGATGCAAGTGATTCCGAGATATTGGCAACAAACTTGTCCAGGTGATTTATACAATGAAAGCAGTAATATCCAATGTGGTACATATATTCTTTCTAAATATAATCAATCATCCGGTGACTGGAAGAAAGCGCTTGCCTATTATAATGTAGGTCCATCGGGTTATGAAAATAATCGTAAAATGCGTAAACAAGGTAAACGTTATGCCAAACAAGTAAAACAGCATAAAAAAATGCTGAAAGACTCTCTATAATTACTGATTTAAGCTAATTAAATTAATAACGCTTAGGCTATTTTATGTAAAGCTTTGATAATTAGTAGTTATTAAATAATACCTATTGAAATTTCTGCTATGAAAACATATTTAGAAAATATTAACTACAGTTGTGATATGCGTGTTCGGTAAAAATACCCTGCCATAAAAAACCAGCGATTCGCTGGTTTTTTATTTTTTAAGATTTATAAGATAGGACTGTAAAATCTTTTAGATCAAACTATATCGATCGGATAACACTAGTCATATTAACGTGAATCATCCTTCTAAGAAGTAAGCGTCCGCTGAACCCCATGCCTATTTTTTAATTTGAGTTGGATTTCCAGCGATGTGGCAGTAATTCTTCTATTTGGGTCGCTTTATGTGTCGGCAGCCTTTTCAGCACATCACTGAGATAGGCATACGGATCCAGCCCATTCAGCTTTGCTGACTGGATTAAAGTCATGATATTGGCCGCTCGTTGACCACTACGCAGCGAACCTGCAAATAGCCAGTTCTTTCGTCCCAATGCCCAGGGACGCATTGAGTTCTCTGCCCAGTTATTGTCAATGGGTAGATTGCCATCATCCAGATAGCGGCTTAAAGCTGACCAACGCTTCAGCGTGTAATTGATGGCCTTGGCGGTGGGAGAACTCGATGGTACCGTCAGATAATGTTGGTTGAGCCATTCATATAGTTGTTGCATCACCGGTTGGCTGTGCTGTTGTCGGTATTCGCGGCGCTGTTCTGCTGTACTATCGGTCTTTTTCCTGAGTTCTGCTTCTATGGCATACAGTTTCTGAATCAGCACTAATGCCTGTTCAGCGACCTGACTTTTTTTGGTCACATGCAGTTCATGGAATTTACGACGCGCATGCGCCATGCAGCCCACCTCAATCACCTGGCCTGATTTAAAGCGTGCTTTATAACCACTGTAATCATCACAGACTAGATAACCCTGCCAGCCTTTCAAGAACTCTGCAGCATGCTGGCCTGAACGGCTATCCTGAAAGTCATAGATCACCGCTTGAACTGGATTGTACTGTGTGGTGGCATAGGCCCAGACATAACCTTTCTTCGGTTTTTTCTCATCATCACCCATCCGCATAATGGTGACTGGTGTTTCATCTGCATGCAGCACCTGCTGTTGCAGCACCACCTCTTTTAAGGCATTGGCCAGAGGTTCCAGTTCCACACCGCAGCGACCAATCCAGTCAGATAAAGTAGATCTGGACAGATCAATGCCCGCCCGCTGATAGATCAGGCGCTGACGGTACAGCGGCAAATGATCGGCATACTTCGATACCAGCACATGGCTGAGCAGTTCAGGTGAAGCAATGCCTTTATCAATCACATAGGCGGGCATCGCTTGCTGAGTCAGAGTGTCGCACTGATCACAGACCCATTTGCCACGGACATGCTGTTCCTTGTAGAACTGTGCTGGTCTGAAATGCAGTTTTTCACTGATATCTTCGCCGATACGACGTAACTGGCAGCCACAACTGCATTGGGTTGATGCAGGTTCATGCTCAATACGGATGGTGTGTAGATGATCCGGCAGCAGTCGACGTTTAGGTTTGTTGACTGTGGCTTTCTCTGTCGCTGCATCGGTTTTATCTGCATTCAGCCGCTCCAGTTCCAAATCAACTGCTGCGATATCTTCTTCGACCGCTTCGTCCCATAGGTGGATTTGTTTTGTGGTGAGATGTTCGTTTTTACTGCCAAATTTGTGCTGTTTAAATAGTGCGAGCTCATGCTCGTATTTTTGCGTGAGAATGGAAAGATGTTGAACTTTGGCATCCAATTGCTGGTTTGATTTTTCTAATTCTTGATTTGATTGTGCCAGAGACTGATGCTGCATTGCCAACTGTCTGGTAAATTCCAGCAGTTGTTCATGGGTCAGTTGGCTTAAGTCTGGCAGCGTATTCATGACCGCAGTATGCCTGAGGTCATGACGCAGAGGAAATAGAACGTTTGGAGAATAGCAGAATGGACCAGCCTAGTTTAGAGCATCGTCACCACCTGCTGTCGTCCAATGCGCTGCCAAGGTAAACCCTGGATCAGTGCCTGTAACTGTTCCGGACTGATCGCCATGCTTTCACCCTGGTGAACCTGCGCCCAGTGGAATTTTCCCTGTTCCAGCCGCCGGGCACACAGCCAGATGCCCAGTCCATCATGTACCAGCACTTTCATGCGATGGCCACGTTTATTACAGAACAGGTAAGCACAATGCGGTTTAATGTAGCCAAAGGCTCTCACCACCTGAGCCATGATAGTATCCATCCCTGCTCGCATATCCAGAGGTTGGGTAGAAAGCCAGATTTCATCAATGCGGATCATGTTGCAAGTGCCTTGAGTAATTCTGCTAAAGCAGATATTTCTGATACTTGCCATTTCAAGCCAATTTCTGCTTTTGAGTGGGGTAAAGTAATTTGAACCGTTAACATGTCAGTAGGAGTAGGATCTAATGGTGCAGAGCAAGATAAGGCAATAAATGCAGGTTTATTCGGTAGTGGTGAGCGATCATTCCCTGGCTTACCATCAATTAAGCGAATCCATTTGGATACAAGATTTGTATTCAATCCATGTTGCAAAGCGACCGAAGCAATTGAAACGTCCGGTGCTTTACAAGCCTGAACGATCTGCTGTTTAAATTCAGCACTGTATGTTCTTCGTTTTTTCGCAAGAGATGCGATGGATGTCTGGTGATTTGTAGTCATAAATTTTAGTCCCCACTTGTTTTTAAGTGGGGACTAAATTAAGGCTTATAGGATGAATTCATAAGGTGTGTTCAGCGGACGCTTACTCTAAGAAGACTTTAATAAGATTTCAGATAAATACTTCTATACACTTAAATTAATAAGTTCGTGGAGCTCGATAGGAAGTGAATGCATATAGAAATCAGAATCAGAAATAAAAGACTTATTTCTAAAAACCCGCGCATAAAAAAACACCCCCTTCGCTTGAAGGGGGTGTTTCGAATAATGAGCTGGCGATGACTTACTCTCACATGGGTAACCCCACACTACCATCAGCGCTAAGAGGTTTCACTTCTGAGTTCGGGAAGGGATCAGGTGGTTCACTCTTGCTATTGTCGCCAGCACAACTGTTTATGGATACTTGCTAGGTCTTACGTTTTGCCTTGCTTTCTACCAAATAGAATTCATTAACAGGTATATTTGAGTTCTTTCGAGTAGAACTAAGCAGTGCTTAATTATACTCTCATTTGTTCTTAAGCGTTCACTAAATCAAGCTGTTTTGCTTAATATCGAATCAATTGATCCTCACTTCTTTCGAAGTTCGTACAACAACTGTTTGGGTGTTGTATAGTCAAGCCTCACGAGCAATTAGTATTGGTCAGCTTCACATATCACTATGCTTCCACATCCAACCTATCAACGTCGTAGTCTTCAACGGCTCTTTAGGAGACATAAAGTCTCGGGGAAATCTTATCTTGAGGTAGGCTTCCCGCTTAGATGCTTTCAGCGGTTATCCCTTCCGAACATAGCTACCCGGCGATGCCACTGGCGTGACAACCGGTACACCAGAGGTTCGTCCACTCTGGTCCTCTCGTACTAGGAGCAGATCCTCTCAAATTTCCAACGCCCACGGTAGATAGGGACCGAACTGTCTCACGACGTTCTAAACCCAGCTCGCGTACCTCTTTAAATGGCGAACAGCCATACCCTTGGGACCTGCTTCAGCCCCAGGATGAGATGAGCCGACATCGAGGTGCCAAACACCGCCGTCGATATGAACTCTTGGGCGGTATCAGCCTGTTATCCCCAGAGTACCTTTTATCCGTTGAGCGATGGCCCTTCCATACAGAACCACCGGATCACTAAGACCTACTTTCGTACCTGCTCGACTTGTGGGTCTCGCAGTTAAGCGCGCTTTTGCCTTTATACTCTACGCGTGATTTCCGACCACGCTGAGCGCACCTTCGTACTCCTCCGTTACTCTTTAGGAGGAGACCGCCCCAGTCAAACTACCCACCAGACATGGTCCTCGTCCCGGATAACGGGACAGAGTTAGAACCTCAATATTACCAGGGTGGTATTTCAAGGACGGCTCCATCGCAACTAGCGTCGCGACTTCAAAGCCTCCCACCTATCCTACACAAGTAAGATCAAAGTTCAATGTCAAGCTGCAGTAAAGGTTCACGGGGTCTTTCCGTCTAGCCGCGGGTACACCGCATCTTCACGGCGAATTCGATTTCACTGAGTCTCTGCTGGAGACAGCGCCCCCATCATTATGCCATTCGTGCAGGTCGGAACTTACCCGACAAGGAATTTCGCTACCTTAGGACCGTTATAGTTACGGCCGCCGTTTACTGGGGCTTCGATCAAGAGCTTCGCTTACGCTAACCCCATCAATTAACCTTCCAGCACCGGGCAGGCATCACACCCTATACGTCCACTTTCGTGTTTGCAGAGTGCTATGTTTTTAATAAACAGTTGCAGGGGCCTGGTTTCTGAGGCTGTCGGCCGCTCAAGGAGCAAGTCCTATCACAGACAACAGCGTACCTTCTCCCGAAGTTACGGTACCATTTTGCCTAGTTCCTTCAGCAGAGTTCTCTCAAGCGCTTTGGTCTACTCGACCTGACCACCTGTGTCGGTTTCGGGTACGATTCCTGTGTAACTGAAGCTTAGAGACTTTTCCTGGAAGCATGGTATCAGCCACTTCACTGTACAAGTACAGCTTGCTATCAGTTCTCAGCATAGAGTACCCCGGATTTGCCTAAGATACATGCCTACAACCTTCCACCTGGACAACCAACGCCAGGCTGACTTAACCTTCTCCGTCCTCTCATCGCATTACACAGAAGTATTGGAATATTAACCAATTTCCCATCGACTACGCCTCTCGGCCTCGCCTTAGGGGTCGACTCACCCAGCCCCGATTAACGTTGGACTGGAACCCTTGGTCTTTCAGCGTGCGAGTTTTTCACTCGCATTGTCGTTACTCACGTCAGCATTCGCACTTCTGATACCTCCAGCAGACTTCTCAATCCACCTTCATCGGCTTACAGAACGCTCCCCTACCACGCATAATAAATTATGCATCCGCAGCTTCGGCATATAGTTTTAGCCCCGTTACATCTTCCGCGCAGGCCGACTCGACTAGTGAGCTATTACGCTTTCTTTAAAGGGTGGCTGCTTCTAAGCCAACCTCCTAGCTGTCTATGCCTTCCCACATCGTTTCCCACTTAACTATAATTTTGGGGCCTTAGCTGGCGGTCTGGATTGTTTTCCTCTTGACTACGGACGTTAGCACCCGCAGTCTGTCTCCCGGATAGTACTCATTGGTATTCGGAGTTTGCATCGGTTTGGTAAGTCGGGATGACCCCCTAGCCGAAACAGTGCTCTACCCCCAATGGTATTCGTCCGAGGCGCTACCTAAATAGCTTTCGGGGAGAACCAGCTATCACCAAGTTTGATTAGCCTTTCACCCCTATCCACAAGTCATCCCCTGGCTTTTCAACGACAGTGGGTTCGGTCCTCCAGTTAGTGTTACCCAACCTTCAACCTGCTCATGGATAGATCACCTGGTTTCGGGTCTATACCCAGCAACTAAACGCCCTATTAAGACTCGGTTTCCCTACGGCTCCCCTATGCGGTTAACCTCGCTACTGAATATAAGTCGCTGACCCATTATACAAAAGGTACGCAGTCACCGGACTAAGCCGGCTCCCACTGCTTGTATGCATGCGGTTTCAGGATCTATTTCACTCCCCTCACAGGGGTTCTTTTCGCCTTTCCCTCACGGTACTGGTTCACTATCGGTCAGTCAGGAGTATTTAGCCTTGGAGGATGGTCCCCCCATATTCAGACAAGGTTTCACGTGCCTCGCCCTACTCGACATCATCATATAAGCCCTTTCGTGTACAGGACTATCACCGTCTACGGTCGCACTTCCCAGAGCGTTCCACTAGAACTTATATGACTTAATGGGCTCTTCCCCTTTCGCTCGCCGCTACTGAGGGAATCTCAATTGATTTCTTTTCCTAAGGGTACTGAGATGTTTCACTTCCCCTCGTTCGCCTTGCAACACTATGTATTCATGTTGCAATACCTACCTTATGGTAAGTGGGTTTCCCCATTCAGATATCTCCGGATCACAGGATATTTGCCGCCTCCCCGGAGCTTTTCGCAGGCTATCACGTCTTTCTTCGCCTCTGACTGCCAAGGCATCCACCACATGCACTTAATTACTTGACTATACAA